>JAKLJW010000018.1 GCA_023150935.1 Candidatus Binatia bacterium
AGTGCGTGTTACGAGGAGAGCGTGCTGAAGTGGCTGGCGAACCCCGAGCGACCCGAAGGGCCGCAGGGGACGATCGGGTTTACGATCAGCGCCGACATGTCTATTCTTTTCACGGTTGCCTATGCCCGCCGCGACAGGAAGTTCGGGAATGGGCGGTTCGTCCGCAACGTCTTCGAGGAGATGTGTAATCGGCAAGCCATGCGGTTGACCAGTGCTGGGACGCAGCCGACCAGGGAGGCGCTGCAAACAATGAAGGGGCCGGACGTGCCCCTCGATCAGGTCGGACTGGACAGCGACCTCCTCAAGATCGAGAACGCCCGCTGGCGCGCGGGTTGCCCAGCATGCCACCGGCAGCATCAAATCACGGCGAACATGCTCGGCGGCAGCGTGATCTGTGATGGGTGTCAGGCCGGAATCACGGTGGAGTGGCCACCACTCATTGAGCACGGTATCGCCGATCTCGAAAGGGACGCACCGGATAGCTGGAAAAGCCCTCTTAGTTAGGCCTAACGGCACGGGAGAGGGGAGAGCGACTCGACGTTGGCTGAAAGCAATACGACTCTGGCGAGGCGAAGGAGCAGCCATGATCACACTGGAAGACCTTCGCGCCCGGCGCGAGGCGATTCTTGAGATCGCACAGCGATACGGGGCGCGCGATGTCCGGGTATTCGGCTCGGTGGCCCGCGGCGACGTCGGCGAGTCGTCCGACGTGGACCTGATCGTACGCTTCGATTCGGGCCGCTCCCTTTTCGACCACGGCGGGTTGATCATGGACCTGCGAGATCTACTGGGAGTCGAGGTGGACGTCATCAGCGAGGGGGGCATGCGCGATAGGTTTCGCAAGCATGTCATGAAGGAGGCAATCCTGCTGTGAGACCTGACCGCCTGCTCTTGGAGGACATGATCGAGGCCCTCGACGAGGTGCTGTCGTGCACGCCGGCCACTCGCGGAGAGTTCGATGCCGACAAGTTCCGACAGTCCCATATCCTGCGGCACATTCAGATCCTCGGCGAGACCGCCTGGCGGCTGTTCGCCACGATCAAGGACCAACACCCGGAGATCCCTTGGTCCCAGATGGCCGGAATGCGCCATGCGCTTGTGCACGACTACTTCGAGGTCGACTGGGATGAGGTCTACGACACGGCCAGACGGGATGTGCCCTCGGTCAAACCCCGGATCGAAGCCATCCTCGCTTCGTTGCCGCCAGAGAGCGAGGACCAGGGATAACCGGCGATCGATCGACGAAATCCTCGTCCTTCGTAAAGATCACTACCTGCTCCTCGCGAGCCCTGTCGAAGATCTCCGCGTCTTCCGCCTCTCGGAGACCCAGGTCGCGAACGTGCACTGCATCCAGGGCGAACTGACTGCGAATCCACGGACAAAACTTCGGCGAGATGTGGGCATCCACCCAGAGGATCACGGGACGATCACGGCATGGCTCACTCGGCTGCTCGCAAACCGCAAGCAGGCATACACGTCCTCGATTTCAAGGTCGGGATGCTCCCTGACGATCTGCTTCGGCGTCGTGCCCGAAGCAAGAAGCTCCAGGATGTCGGATACGCGTATCCGCATGCCGCGAATGCACGGACGCCCACCGCATTGCCGAGGGTTGACGGTGATTCGATCCGTCAGCTGAGCCGTGCTCATCCTCGAGCACGGGTCGGAGGTCCAGCCGAAACGTTAACGGGTTTTTCCGCTATCCGGCCGCACGACGGGTGCGACGAGCACGAACACTGTTCGGCTTCCGTTCCGTACACGTACTCAGCGAAGCGGTACACGTACTCGTACACGGACTGAGGACACGCGGCGGTGAAGTTGGACCACGAACGGTTGGACGTTTACCAGGTGAGCCTGGAATTCGCCGCCTGGTCGTACGAACTCGCCAGGGGGCTGAAGTCCGTGGATCGTCATTCTCGCGACCAACTCTTGCGCGCCTCTCAGTCCATCGCCCTGAACATCGCCGAGGGTTGCGGGAAAGTGCTGTCACCCGAACGGCGAAGGTACCTTCAGATTGCTGGTGGATCGGCACGGGAGTGCGGCGCAATCCTGGACATCCTTCAGCGCTGTGGGCCGATCGCGGGGCCGCAGTGGAAGAGCGGCAAAGAGCTGCTGGTGCGCATCGTTGCCATGTTGACGCGGATGACGGATCACTGCGCCGATCGGGTGCGGGAGGAAGTGGCCGTGTACGAGTACGTGAACGAGTACGAGTACGGAGGAGACGCCGATTCAGCTGCGTCAGCAGATGGGGGAGCCGAACGATACATTGCAGGCGACGGCGAGGACTTGCTGTTGTGAACCTCGGTGCCTCGCGCGAGCGGCGCGGTTGGTGCGCCGCCGCGCCTGAATGTGAGCGTTGGCCGGATAGCGGGAAAACCTCGTTGAACTGAACCGCTGACCACGGATGGTGTCCCCAACCCCATGCCGGCAACATAGGTTAACGCCTACGGCCCCCACGCCCCTCACGCCCGACCCCCCGAAGGGGCGGGTTGGCTTGCGGCAGCGCGCGAGCCCGTGATAGCCGAGTGTCCTCGTAAGGAGGTCGTTTGTTGGTGATCGCCTCAGGGAAACGTCGGGCCCTGGCTCTGGCGGCAGCGGTGGTCGTCGGGCTCTGCGGCCCGGCGGCGGCGCAGGTGGCGCCGGAGGCGCCCGGACGCATCGAAACACTCGCACAACCGCCGAGTGCGCACTGGGCATGGGCCGGCGACCCGATCCTCGGCCGTGCCGGTCTGGTTGACCTCGACAGCGGCCGGTTCCTCGGACAGATCAACGGCGGCTATGGCATCTTCGAACCACTGTTCGCGCGGCGGCGGCCGGAGATCTACGTGCCCGCTACCTACTATTCCCGGCGCACGCACGGCACGCGCACCGACGTCATCGAGATCTACGACCGTGCCACGCTGACCCCCGTACACGAGGTGGTCATACCGCCGAAGCGCGCCATCGACGCCTTCCCAATGGCGCATGCCGCCGTGTCGGACGACGAACGCTTTGCGGCAGTCTTCAACTGGACCCCGGCAACGTCGCTGAGCATTGTCGACCTCGACCGGCGTACGTTCGTGGGCGAGATCGAGATTCCCGGTTGCAGCCTGGTTTACGCCGCCGGCCCGCGGCGCTTCATGTCGTTGTGCTCTAATGGCGAACTGCTGCTTGTCAGCCTCGACGATACCGGTAAGGAAGCCGGCAAGGTCAGGACCCAGCCGTTTTTCGATCCGCAGACCGATCCGGTGACCGAAAAGGCGGTCCGCATCGGCGACGAGTGGATCTTCGTGTCGTTCGAGGGGACGGCGCATCCCGTCGACGTGTCGTCGTCGCCGCCGCGCTTTCCCGCCTCGTGGCCGCTACTCACCGATGCCGATCGTGCCGAGTCGTGGCGCATCGGCGGGTTGCAGCATCTCGCCGTCCACGCCCCGAGCAAACGGCTCTATTCTCTCGTGCACCGCGGCGGCGCCGACACGCACAAGGAGCCGGGAGAAGAGGTGTGGATCTACGACCTCACGACCAGGCAGCGAGTGCGGCGCATTGACGTGCGCTACTCCGGATTGACGGCTTACGGAATGTCGCTGGCGTTCGGCCGCAACTGGGTGTGGCCTTTCAATGGGCTCTACGATTGGGTGGTGGACGGCCTCGTGCCGGCCGCCGTAACCCACATTACGGTAACCCGGGACGAGGCCCCGCTGCTGGCCACGGTGTCGGCCTTCAGCGGCATCGTCGCGGTTTACGACGCGGGCACCGGCGCGTTCTTGCGGCGCACGGAACCGGTGGCCTGGACGGTCGACAGCCTGCAGGCGCCCTGGAGCGGCCGATGAGCGTGGCGGTGGTCGGCGTCAGTCTGGACCCCATACTGTACCTGGGGCTGCGCGCCGGTCTGGTGTTGCTCTTCGTGTCGGCCGCGGCCCACAAGCTGCGCGATTTCGAATCCTTCGTTGCCGCGGTCGACGCTTACGACATCCTGCCGCGCGCCCTGAATAGAACGATGGCGGGGCTGTTGGTGGGGGCCGAGTGCGCGATCGGCGCCAGCCTCGTGCTCTGGGAATATTCCGCGCTGCCGGTCCTGGCGGCAGCCTTGTTACTCGGCACGTACACGGCTGCGGTCGGGGTCAACCTGCGCCGCGGGCGAAGCGATCTGGCGTGCGGCTGCGGTGGCCCGGTCGACGCGGTACCGATTGGGGCCGGGTTGATGGGTCGCAATCTGGTGTTGATCTGCGGGTGTCTGCTGGCGGCCCTGCCGCCGTCGGCCAGGGCGTTGACTCCCGTCGATGCCGTCACCGGAGTCGGTCTGCTGGCGACGTTTGCGTTCCTTTACGCGGCGGCAGAGACGGCGCGGGCCAACGCCGCCCGGCTGCGCCGCGCCGGCGTCGTCGAAAGAGGGCGACCGTGACCGAAGCGTTGATCGTTTCGAACCTCGCCCTGTGGGTGGCGGTGGTTGTCCTCGCCGCGGTGGTGCTCGCCCTCATGCGCCAGATCGGAGTGCTGCACGAACGCGTCGCGCCGGCCGGCGCACTGATGCCGGCCGCCGGCCTGGCGGTGGGGTCGCCCGCTCCGGTGCTGCAGGTGCCGGACTGGTCCGGCGCGCTGCAGACCGTTGGCGGTGCCGATCCCGAGGGCAGGAGCACCTTGCTGCTGTTCGTGTCGCCGACCTGCCCGTTGTGCAAGACCATGCTCTCGATCGCCTTCTCGGTGCAGCGCAGCGAGCGTGCCTGGCTGCGGCTCGTTCTCGCCAGCGACGGTCCGCGGACCGAGCACGAACGGTTCGTGCGTACCCACGCCCTCGACGCCTACCCGTACCTGCTGTCCACGCAACTCGGACTGGCGTATCACGTCGGCAAGCTGCCGTACGCCGTGCTCATCGACGCCGGCGGCACGGTACGCGGCCGTGGCCTGGTGAACACCCGGGAGCACCTCGAAAGCCTGTTCGAAGCCAGCGAACGCGGCGTGGCCTCGGTGCAGGAATACATCCGCCGCCAACACGCTCACTCCGAAGTGGCTTGAAGGACATCGGCTCGATCAACGACACCCAACCAACGACGCCCCAAGATGATTTCCATCGACAAATGGTTTGCAGAGGTCGCCCGGCGCGTGGCGCGGCACAGCTCTCGCCGAGGCTTTCTGGCCCAGGTTGCCGCCGTGCTGGTCGGCAGTGCCGCGGTGCCGTTGCTGCCGGTGGCCCGTGGCCAGAACCCGGCGCGCGTGCCGATACCGGGCGAGCCGGATCCGTCCACACCCGCGGGCGATCCAGCCGACTGCGAGTACTGGCGGCACTGTGCCATCGACGGGTTCCTGTGCAGTTGTTGTGGGGGAACGCAGCGTTCGTGCCCGCCCGGAACCGAGATGTCGCCGGTGACGTGGATCGGCACGTGCCGCAATCCGCACGACGGCAAGGATTACATCATCTCGTACAACGATTGCTGTGGGAAGGAGATCTGCGGACTGTGTTACTGCCACCGCAACGAGGGGGACAAGCCGGTCTATATCCCGGCCAAGAGCAACGATATCAATTGGTGCTGGGGTTCCACCATCGTGTACAACTGCTCGACCGCGATTGTGCTCGGCGTTGCCACGGAGTCCTGAGCGGCGGAGGCCAAGGCGATGCGAATATCGGCCCTGTTGTTCGTCTGGACCGCGCTGGCGATCGCGTTGTCGCCCGGCGGCGCGGCCGCCGATCCGCGTACCGACTACACCCTGCACTGCCGCGGCTGCCACGGGCCCGATGGTGCGGGCGCCCCCGGGGGCGTGCCCGCGTTCGGTGGGCAACTGGGGAAGTTCCTCGGCGTTCCCGGCGGACGCGAATTCCTCGTGCGCGTGCCGGGGTCGTCGCAGTCGAGCCTCGACGATGCGCGGCTTGCGGCCCTGCTGAACTGGGTGCTGACCAACTTCAGCCGCGCGGAGTTGCCGTCGGGTTTCGTGCCGTACACCGGCGCCGAAGTGGGGGCGATACGGCATCCGCCGCTTACCGACGTCGGCAACGTACGGCGCCGTCTGATCGACGCCATAGCGGCAGCGGAGAGTTCGACATCGCCCTGACGACCATGCCACCGCCCGGCGGAGCAGCGACGAGCGCCGCCGGCGATCGACGGTCGGGGTGGCGGTGCTCCGGGGCGAATCTCCTTGACTGTGAACACCCCATCTACTAGCCGACGATCAAGCGTCCGATCGGGGCGGCAAGCGAAGGACAGGTGCGAAACGGCGTGGCGCATACGTTACCCGCCTCCGGGCTTGCCGTGGGGGGATCCAGGCCGATTTGCAGGGATGGGGCGATAACTCGCGGGAGCGGCGGTGGGCGCGGGAACGGCGGTTGAGGAGCGACTGAAGGCAGGAGGGTTCTTACCGTGGAAGGACTGAGCATCCTTGACATGATCAACATGGGGTGGATGGCCACCTATCCCCTGTTGCTGTTCTCGATGGTCACCGTGAGCATCGTGCTCGAACGAGTATGGTCGCTACGCAACCTGATCACCGACAGCCTGTCGCTGGCCGGTTCGCTGTGTGCGCCGCTCGAGCGGGGCGACTTCGTCACGGCGTTGCAAACGAGCAAGGAGCACGTGACAACGCCGGCGGGAAGGATTTTCTCGGACGTGCTCGCCCGGCATCAGTCCGATTCGATGGAGTACCTGTCCGACCTCACCGAGGAGAAGCGGTTCGAGGAGCTGGAAGCGCTCAAGGGCCCGCTGTGGGTGCTCGGCACCATCGGCAGCAGCGCGCCTTTCATCGGTCTGTTCGGCACGGTCGTCGGGATCATCAAGGCGTTTCACAACATGGCACTGATGGGAAGCGGCGGTTTCTCGGTCGTCGCGGCGGGCATTTCGGAAGCGCTGGTGGCCACCGCCCTCGGTCTCGGCGTCGCCATCATCGCGGTCATCTTCTACAATTATTTTCAAACGCGCATCGAACGGATAGAAGCCGCGCTGACGATCGCCTCCAATCGGGTACTCGACGCCATCCACATCGGGAGACGCGATGGCTCTCGGTAGCCTCAAGAAGCGGGCCCGCTCGGCGATCGTCTCCGAGATCAACATCACCCCGCTGACCGACATCTTCCTCGTCCTGCTCATCATCTTCATGGTGACGAGCGCGGCCATGGTGGAGTCCGGCGCGAAGATCACGCTCCCCGAGGTCGACAGCACCGCCTCCCAACCGCGCGAGATTACGATTACCGTGACCCCGAACAATGACGTTTACGTCAATGCGAAGCTGACGTCCTTCGAGGAGCTCGAAAGCGCCCTGAGCGCGCTGATCACGGCCCGGCCCGACATCCCGGTTGTCCTCGAAGGGGACCGGGACGTGCTCTTCGGGCAGGCGGTAAAGATCCTTTCCATCGCTCAGAAGGCGGGAGCGACCCAGATTGCCATCGCCGCCGAGCGGCGGCAGGCCAACTGAGGGAGCGCGTCGCCGTGGAGCAGGGACCTCCCGATCCGAACCGATTCGACCCGTGGGCCGGGCACCGCTTCGGCGGAATGCGGTGGTTTGCCTTCTCCACCCTGGCGCACGTGGGTCTGCTCGTTCTGCTCGCAACGGTGACGCTGACGGTGATGCGCAAGGTGGAAGAGATCCGCGTCAGTGTCGTCGACGAGGCGCCGGTCGGTGCGGAGTCGAGCGACGGCGCCGCTTCGCTGCAGGACCTTGCCGGCGTGCTCCGTATGGAGAAGGCGGCGCCGCAGCGCGCCGCGCCGAGCGGGCCGGTGATTCAGGGTGTGCGCGCTCCCGACCTGCCGCGACTCGCCGGCGTCGGTCCGAAGCTCGGCGCGGGCCCGGCGATCGAGACGGTTTCGACGAGCCTCGGCGGCGGCTCGGGACTGTCGATCGGCGGCAGCGGCGGGCTCGGCGGCCTGGGCGGGGGCTTCGGCGACTACGTCGGCGGGCTGCGCAAAGTCGGCCTCGATGTCGCGCTGGTGATCGACACCACGGACAGCATGCAGTTCGTGATCGACGACGTGAAAGAAAAGTTGTCCGCGCTGGTTGCCTCCATTCAACGCATGGTGCCGACCAGCCGCATCGGCATCGTCGTCTATCGCGATCGGGGCGACGACTACGTCGTCAGGTGGACCGATTTGAGCTTCAACACCAAAAAGCTCCAGGACTTCCTCGCCGGCATCAGCGCTCGCGGGGGCGGCGACTGGGAAGAGGCGGTGCGGGACGCGCTCGATGCCGCGGTCAACGACCTCAAGTGGCGCAAGCAATCGAAGCGGCTGATCGTTCTGGTCGGCGGCTCTCCCCCGCACCAGGTCGACGAGTCGGCCGTGCGCCGCATCGTACGCAACTTCCGCGAGGACGGGGGCTACGTGAGCGCCATCGACGTTACGCATCGCATGCACGAGGAGTTCGACCGTAACCTGTGGAAGTCGCTGCACGGCACCAAGCCGTACCAACCGTCGCCGTTTCCGGACTACTTCAAGGAGACGGCGCGCACCTTTGCCGACATCAGCCGTGACGGAGGCGGCGAACTCGTCGTGCTCGATCAGGACAAAGCCCTCATGCGCAGTATCTTCGAGCTCACCTTCGGCTCGCGATGGAAGACCGAGATGGCGAAATACCTCAATGATCTGTCGTGAACCGGCCCGTGGTCTCCTTCTTCCGCACCGGCGCGGCAAAGGGCCGCGGTAAGGATACGGGGATGCGTTGCTTTCGCCGTACCCCTCTCCCGCGGACAAACGCGGAAGTGGATGCCGGAGTTCGCGGCAATCCCCGCTCCGCCGCAGGCGGCTTCCTTGCGGCTCTCATCCTGCTTGCCGGGGCGACCGCCGGACCGCTGCACGCGCAGAGTGGGGGCGACCTGCGCGCCCAGGCGCGGCAGATCGGCGCCGACGTCGCCGCGGCAAGGAGCGCCGGCCGTCTTGACACCGCCACCCAACAGCGTGCCGTCGAACAGCTCGGACAGCTCGTCGTCGGGTTCATCTCCGCCAGCGACCGCGCCGCCAACAGCGGCGACGCCGGCCGCCAGGCCGAAAGCCTGCGTCCTACCTTCGAGGCCATCCACACGCCGCTCGATGACATCTACAAGCAGAACACCGAAGCCCTCGAGCGCATGGCGCGCAAAGTCATGGACGAAGACGGCGACCTCGAGGCGCTTTACGAGACGCAGCCGTTCAGGGACGCGCAGGTCATCGCCTCGGCCGCTTTGTACTACCTGAACTGGCTCTCGTACTACGGGGCGCGCCTGTACGACGGTCCCAGGCGCAAGGCGCTGCTGGAGCAGGCGCAGCGCGGCTTTTCCGAGTTTGCCACCGGCGATCGCCGTTCCGACCTGCTCGTCGAGAGCCTGCTCGGCCGCGGGCTCTGTTACCTCGAACTCGGCGAGGCGGCGCTGGCGCGGCGCGACCTGGAGGCGGTCATCGCCGACGCGAAGGCGTCGCCGGAACGCCGCAACAAGGCCCGCCTCGCGCTGCTCGACGCCGCCGTTCAGGCCGGCAACACCGCCGAGGCCCTGCGCATGTCCGACGAAATCCTCGCCGCCGGCGCGCGCACGGACGAGAACGTCGTACGCTTCCTGCGGCTGCGCGCGCTCATGGCGGCGGCCAGGCGCGGCACGGGAGCGGAGGCGGAGCGCTATCGCCAGCAGGCTCTCGTCCTGATGGAGCAACTGCGGCGCGCCGGCGCGGGATGGGACGAGCGGGTATCGGCGCTCCTGCAAACCGGCGTGGACAATCCCGAACAGTGGGCGGCAAAGGCGACCAGCCCGTTCGCGCAGTGGGAGCTGGCCCGCATGCTGGCGCAAAAGAACGACTACAAAGCCGCGGCGCCGCTGCTCGAGGCGGTCGTGGCCAGCGACGACCCGCAGGTGCGCCCCAATCGACGCGAGGCGCAGTACATGCTCGGCCTGGCGAAGTTCCAGGCCGGCGAGTATGTTGCCGCCGCCGACCTGCTCGATGCGGCGCTGGCCGAAGGCACTCCCGCCTATGGTGCGGACGCCGCCTACATGCGCTTCAAAGCCCTCGAAGCGGAAGTGGCGAAGCAGCCGACACCGGAGATTACCGAACGCTACGGGCACGCCATACGCGATCTGCTGGCGCGTTACCCCGATCACCGTTCGGTGTTCGAAGCGCAGTTTCGACTGGGCGAGCTGCTGCAGGCGCAACGCGAGTTCGCGGCTGCCGTCGACGCCTACGCCGCTGTGCGCGGCGAGCCGATGCTTCAGCTCCGGGCCCGCTTTGCGACGCTGCAATGCCAGTTCGAACTGCTCGGCGCTGCCGGCGACGGGACCGACCCAGCCGCACAACGAAGGGTACGCCTAGAAGCGATCGGGCGTGACCTGGAAAGCTTCGCGCAAGAAGCCGCGGCCCTGGAAAAGAGCGCCGGCCGCACCGCCGCCCCGGCAGTGCAACCGATGCAGGCCAAGGTCGCCATTATGCGCGCCGTCTACGCCAAACTGCTGCCCGGCGATCGCGGGGCCGAAGTCCTCCGCGCGCTGGCGGGATTCGAGACCTCCTATCCCGAAGAGAAGGACCTGCTACCGCAGGTGGTACGCCTGCGCCTGGAAGCCGACCAGCGGCTCGGCCGCTTCGCCGAAGCCCAGAGCGAAGTCGCGACCCACGGCGCGGTGTTGGTGGGTGGCCTCGGCCGTCAGGGGATCGAGGAGCTGGCGGTCGGTTTCATTCGCGAGGGCGCACGCCGTCGTGCCCGCGAGGGCGATGGGGTCAACGATGCGGCGCAGAAGGTTGCCCTCGGTCTCTATGAATTGCTCGCCGACGGTGCCGACGGAAGCGGCAAGACGGCGTTGACCATGGCTCGCCTGTACGAGACCACCGGCGACCTGAAGAAGGCAACCGATCTGTACAACGAGGTGCAACAGAAAGGCCCCTCGCCGGCAGCCCTGCGCGGACTCGCGCGCATCGCCGAAGCGGAAAAGCGGCCGGCCGAGGCCATCGAACGCTGGCGCCAGTTCACCGCGCTCGCCCGCCCCGGCGACGCGCCGTGGTACGAGGGTCAGTACGAACTCGCGCGTACGACGGCGCTGAGCGGCGACGCCAAAGGCGCCTGCGCGCAACTCGATAAGCTCAAACCGGCCATGCCCGGCCTGTCGGACGTCGAGCTGCGCCGCAAGCTCGGAGATCTCTACGACCAGACCTGCCGTTGAGCACCCCACGTCCCAAGGCCCTCCATGCTCATCCCCCTCGCCGCCATCCGGAACGCTCGCGAACGCGCTGCCGGTATCGTCAAGGCGACCCCGCTCGACCTCAGTGCGACCTTCAGCAGAATCTGCGGTTGTAACGTCTATCTCAAGCTCGAGAACTTGCAGAAGACGGGTTCGTTCAAGGTTCGCGGCGCGCTGAACAAGATCCAATCGTTGGCTCCGGAGGCGAGGGATCGTGGCGTGGTTACGGCCTCCGCCGGCAATCACGCGCAGGGCGTCGCGTACGCGGCCGGACGCGCCGGTGTTGCCGTGACCGTGGTGATGCCGGAGACGGCGTCTTTCAGCAAAGTCGCCGCGACGATCGGCTACGGTGCGCACGTTGTGCTGGCGGGGCACGACTACGCCACGGCCTGTCGGCACGCCACCGCGCTGGCGGCGGAACGAGGCGCACCGTTCGTCCACGCCTTCGACGACGAACAGGTGATCGCCGGGCAGGGCACGCTCGGCCTCGAGGTGCTGGAGCAGTTGCCGGAAGTCGACACGATCGTCGTGCCGGTTGGCGGCGGAGGTCTGTTGGCCGGAGTGGCGGCGGCCGTCCGCGGCGCCGGCAGCCGGGCGCGCATCGTGGGCGTGCAGGCGGCGGGGGCGTCATCGCTGCGGCCAAGCCTGCAAGCCGGACAGCGTGTCGAGATCGCGAGCGTGGACACCATTGCCGACGGTCTGGCGACGCGCGCCATCGGCGAGTTGCCGTTCGCGATCATCCGCGGCGCAATCGACGACGCCGTCGAAGTCGGCGACGCCGAGATTGCCGAGGCGGTACTGCTGCTGCTCGAACGCGCCAAGACCGTGGCCGAAGGCGGCGGCGCCGCCAGCCTGGCCGCGTGCCTGACCCGACGCTTGCCGGCCGGGGCGACAAACGTCGTCGCCGTGATCTCAGGTGGCAACATCGATACCAACCTGCTCGACCGCATCATCAACCTCGGACTTATCGCCGAAGGTCGCCTGTTCCGGCTCGGCACCCGGCTCGAGGATCGGCCGGGAGAGCTGCAACGTCTGGTGACGTGCATCGCGGCCTGCCGCGCCAACATCCATCAGATCGCGCACGAGCGCGCTCGCCCCGGGCTGCCGCTGACCCGCGCCGCCGTCACGCTGGAGATCGAGACCCGCGGCCCGGACCACATCGCCGACATCGAACGGGCCGTTACTGCCGCCGGTTTCACCATCGAGCGCGGGAACGGCTAGTCCCAATGCCCGTCTGGCGTCACCTGCATCGTGCCCTGCGGGCGGGCGCGCTTTCCTTCTTGCCGCGTGAAATGCTACGCGGCGGATCGCGAAGGGAGGCCGAAATGTCCGCAGCTTCGTCCGCCGAGAGCGACGCGACGGCGTCCGCCCGCTCGGCAGAACGCGGGGGTACGGCGTGAGCGGCGCGACGCGCGTCGAATCGGACGCACTGGGGAGCGTGTCGCTGCCGGCGCGGGCGCTGTACGGTGTACGTACCGCGCGGGCGCTGGCCGATCTCAGCTTCTCGGGGCGGCGACTCGGCAGCTACCGCGAGTACGTGGCGGCGCTGGCAACGGTGAAGCAGGCGGCGGCACGTGCGAATCATGACGCCGCTGTGTTGCCGGGGAACGTCGCCGATGCGATCGAGAACGCCTGCGTGCAATTGCGCGGCGGCGCCCATCACAATGCCCTGGTCGTCGATGTGCTCGGGGGCGGCGGCGGTGTCGCGGTCAACATGAACGTCAACGAGGTGATCGCCAACCTCGCCAACATTGCTCTGGGCGGCGAGGCGGGCGTCTACCTGCCGGTAGACCCCAAGCGCCACGTAAATGCATCGCAGTCGACGGCCGATGTGTGTCACACGGGGCTGCGTCTCGCCGTGCTCGACCGCGGCGACCGTCTCGCCGCGGTCCTGCACCGCTGCGTGGCGGTGCTGCAGGCGCAAGCCGCGACCCTGGCGGGCGTTCGTACCCTCGCCCGCACGTGCTTGCAGGACGCCTTGCCGGCGTCGCTCGGCGATCTCTTCCGCGGCTACGCCGCGGCGGTGGAAAGGAGAGCGGCGGCGCTCGGTGGGGTCGTCGAGGCCTTGAACATGGTGAATCTCGGCGGCACGGTGATCGGCGATGGCGCGGGTGCGCCGCCCGCGTACCGCGCGCGGGTGCTCGATCACCTCCGCGCGCTTACCGGACGCGAGGTCGCACTGCGTCCCGACCTCGGAGACGCCGCGCAGAACTGCGACGACCTGGCGGCGGTGGCGGCGGAACTGGCACTGCTGGCGGAAGTGCTGATCAAGGTCGCCCAGGATCTGCGTCTGTTGTCGTCGGGGCCGGCCGGGGGCTTCGACGAGATCCGCGTGCCGGCCACTCAGGAGGGGTCTTCGTTCTTCCCCGGAAAGATCAATCCGGTGCTTCCCGAGACGCTATTGCACTGCTGCATGCAGGTGCTCGGCTGCGAGCGTGCGGCCCGTCTCGCCCTGGAACGTGCGGAGCTTAACCTCAACGTGTTCGAACCCGTGGTCGCGGTGAACGTGCTGGACGCCCTCGAAATGCTGAACGCGGCGCTGGGCTCGTTCACCGAGAAATGTCTCGTCGGCCTGACGGCGAACCCGGACCGCTGCGCCGCCCTCGCAGCGACCGTACCGCCGCGCGATTAGCCGTGTGCCGGAGTCCTGCCGCGGCAGCGAGTCCTCCCGGTGCGGGCCCTTCGTCGCCGTGTCGGACAGCCCGTTCGCCGGGGGCCGGCGCGGAACCTTCCGGTCATGGCAACCCACGTTCCAGTGCCCGTTGCGTGAACAACTCGTCGGCCAGGTCGGTGTCGTACTTCACCTCCGGAAAGGTGACCACCGTGCGAGAGCCGCTCGCCGCCGTGCGCATTTCGAGGCGATGCGGAGTAGGGATGGCACCGACCGGGCGAATGTCGTCGAGGATAACCGTCTTGGCGACGGTGTCGTCGGCATTGCGGAACTCGAGGCGGCGCGGCGTGAGGTCCGCACGGTCCATCCAGACGACGATACGCCCGTAGGGCATTCCCGCCATCGTGGGGCGCAGCTCGACGACGTCGGTCAGATTGCCGTCGACGGTTTCCGTGCCGGCGAGGCGGGAGGGGGCCACCGCTTCGGGCCAGCGCTGGAACTCGGCGAGAATGTCGAGGTCGCGGTAACTGAGGTCGGTACTCATGAAGCTCTCGTCGCGCAACCGCGCGGCGATCTGACGGGTGCGTTTCAGCTCCGGCAGGTAGAGCCACTGCTCGGCGTCGGCGTCGGGTCGGGACCACTGCAGGAAGCCGACTCCCTCGACTTCGCGTGGCGAGACGAAGAACGACACGGCTCTTTCGCCGCCGCCGGGGGAACGCTTCGTGAAAACCTTGAGCTCGCGCACGCGCGTACCGCCGCCGGGCTCGTGGATGGTAAGCGACATGAGCTGCACGCGATCGGTCCAGGCTCGGGTCGTGTCGTCGAGGGCGCGGGCGCGGTCGAGGATGGCGCGCGCCGATTCCGCGGCCACGGCCGGTGCGGCGATCGGGACGAGCAGAACGGAGAGACCGATGGCGACGAAGACGCGGTGCATAGTTATATGTATCCTCCGGTGAACGTGCAGCTTTCTATTTCCGCATGCGGGGCGGCGAAAGGCCAGCCCAATTGTTGCCGCCCTGGCCGCGGTGCACGATCCGTAGTCCTTGCCTGCCGGCCCGACCCGTGAGAGAAGAAACGGCGAAACTGCGTCCATGTCCTCACGCCACCCACCGCCGTCGCGGGGAACGACGGCGAACCCCGCGAACCGCTACGAACCGCTGCACATCGAGCCCGCCGGCGACGAGGACAGTGGAGCCGGAGATCCCGAGTGGGGCGACGACCGCGCCGAGCCGACGCTGTTCTTGCGCGATACGAGTCGTAGCGTGCTCGCCGAAAACGACAGCCCCGATGTGGGTTTCCGTTTCAGTCTCAATCCCTATCGCGGCTGCGAGCACGGCTGTACCTACTGTTACGCGCGACCGTCCCACGAGTACCTGAGCTTCAGTGCGGGCCTCGACTTCGAGCGCCGGATCCTGGTGAAGCCCGACGCTCCGGAATTGCTGCGCGCCGCCCTGATGTCGCCCCGTTGGGTTCCGCAAGTCGTCGCTCTCTCCGGCAATACCGACTGCTATCAGCCCGTCGAACGCCGTCTGGGACTCACCCGTCGCTGTGTCGAGGTCTTTCTCGAATTCGTCAACCCGGTGAGTATCATCACCAAGAGCCATCTGGTGACCCGAGACGTCGATCGGCTCGCCGCCCTTGCCGCGTACCGCGCCGTACACGTGCAGCTTTCGATCACCTCCCTCGACCCGGACGTGGCGCGCCGCATGGAGCCGCGGGCGGCGAGGCCCGACCGGCGGCTGGAAGCGGTGCGCGTTCTGAGCGCCGCCGGCGTTCCCACGGGCGTGTCGGTCGCGCCGGTCATCCCCGGTCTGAACGACGAGGAGATCCCGCGCATACTCGAAGCTGCCGCGGATGCCGGTGCGTGCAATGCCATCTGGCAGCTGGTGCGCTTGCCGCGGCCCGTGGACGACTTGTTCGCGCGCTGGCTTGCCGAGCAGTTTCCGGCGCGCCGCCACCGCGTCCTCAACCGGATTCGGGAATGTCGCAACGGTTGCCTGACCGACACGCGCTTCGGCACGCGCATGCGCGGCGAAGGCGTGTACGCCGAGCACGTAGCGGCACTCTTCCGCACCGCCGCACGACGGACCGGCCTCGATCGGCCGTTCCCGCCGCTCGGCACATCCGCGTTCCGACGCCCGGCGCGCGCCGGCGAGCAGTTGCGGCTGTATTGATCTTCCGATTCGCGCCGCGGCGCTTGCGGCGTACCGTGGCGGCCGACTACGATCGGCCCGATGATCGAGCGGTCTCCCGATTTTGCCGACGCCCGGATTCTGGTCACCGGCGGCGCGGGTTTCATCGGCAGCGCCGTGGTCTGGGCGCTCAACCGTGAGGGGGCACGCGACGTCTGGGTCGCCGACATTCTCGGGGACAGCGACAAGTGGCGGAATCTGGCGGCGCTCGATTTCCGGGAGTACCTCGAGGCCGACGACCTGCTGCCGCGGCTCGAGGATGGCCGTCTTGAACGGTTCGACTTCGTCTTTCACCTCGGAGCCTGCTCGTCGACGACGGAACGTGCCGCCTCGTTCCTGTTCCGCAACAACACCGATTTCACGTGCCGCCTCGCCGCCGCCGCCCTCGCCCGCGGCACCCGGTTCGTGTACGCGTCCTCCGCGGCTACCTACGGCGACGGCGGCCGGGGCATGGACGACAACGATCCGAACCTGCGCCGGCTGCGTCCGCTGAACATGTACGGGTACTCCAAGCACCTGTTCGATCTGTATGCGCAACGCGAGGGCTGGCTCGAGCGGATTGCCGGCCTGAAGTACTTCAACGTCTTCGGTCCCAACGAAGACCACAAGGGCGATATGCGCAGCGTCGTGCACAAGGCTTACGGGCAAGTCCTTGAGACGGGCACGATCCGGCTGTTCAAGAGCTACCGTCCCGACTATCCCGACGGCGGGCAACAACGCGACTTCCTTTACGTAAAGGATGCCGCCGCGATGACGCTGCACCTCGCCCGTACCGCCGAGGCCAACGGCATCTTCAACGTCGGCTCGGGTACGGCCAATCCGTGGCTTGCGCTCGCTCGTGCGGTGTTCGCGGCAATGCAGCGCGAGCCCCGGATCGAGTTCATCGACATGCCGGAGTCGCTGCGCGCGAAGTATCAGTACTTCACGCGGGCCGACATCGGCAGGCTGCGAGCGTCGGGGTACGTGGCGGCCGTGACGCCTCTGGCGGAGGCCGTTGCGGACTATGTCCGCAATTACCTGATGCACGATCGCCGGCTCGGCGACGAGCCGGAACTTTAGGGTTCCGGCCGAGTTCTCTCCGGCGCCGAACCCGCTCCGCACTCGCTGCCGCGGTCTAAGTGCTCTGGTTCATGAATTCGCCAACGTATTCTGCATGATGCGACCCGCTCACCCTGAGCCTCCAGGGAATCGTTCTTACCAACATGTTGAGAGAGGTAGGCGCGCAGGAAATCGGATGGGGAGGGCGAGGCTCCAGCCGAGCCGTCGTCAGGCCGTTGCGGCTCGGCGGGCGCCTCGCCCTCCCGAAGGCATGGCTGAGCCTCCAGGGGATCGTTCTTACCAACGCCCCCGCGGCGCGTGCTCGCGCGCCCGAACCTTTCAGTGGATGGCGGTGGCCGGCATCCAACGCACGGCAGAACCCACGTTCCGCGATGTCGCACAGGTATTCGAGAACGAGTATGGCGTCCTCACGCTCGGCGAACGAAGTCCGCGCTGGGTAGAAGGCCACGCGATTCGACTTCGCCTACACCTCCTGCCTTTTTTCGGCGACCTTCCGATCTCCAAAGTCACCTCCGGCAAAGTGCGGGAGTACAGGGTCATGCGCATGACCCCACGGACCGAGAAAAGCCCCCACGCGCGCGACAACCGTCCGTTCAAGTCAACGACGCCTGCGAGGAAGACGCTGCACAACGAAATCATCACGCTACGGCACGTGCTCAAAACCGCCGTTCGTCACGAATGGCTCGATTCGCTCCCGGACCTTGCGCTGCCTTACAAGGCTCAAACCAAAGTCGGGCACCGCGCCTGGTTCAGCCCCGCCGAATACAAGCAACTCTATGAAGCCACGCGTGCGTATGAGCACGTCTCCCGTGAGCGTTATTTCCGAGCAGTCAATTTTCCACGTGCCCGCCCGTATCTGCCCGATTTCGTCAGGGTTCAACATTCCGTCGCGCGAGTGCAGTCAGCAGTTATCCGAACGCCTCGACCCGCCGCCGGCACAGGTCGAGGACCTGGCTTGCTGCCTTCTCACTGGTCTGTTCGTAGTGCAGCCCCTTTGGCAGCACGACGCGATCCAGCGCAAGCGCGAGCTGCTTCAGCATCGCGTCGATTGCCGCATCCGCATCGCTCACTTTTAGGCCAACGGTGCTTGCGAAGGTGCGGAAATCTCCGCGATCGAGATTATCGTCTTTGCCGCTCAGCTTGAGCGCAAGACGATCCTTGTCGAGGCGCGGAAAGACGCGCGTGGTGAGCGCATCATACAACGGGGCCATCCGGACGATCCTAAACGTCGTGTCGCCCGATCCCGCGGTCTTCAGCAGGGCCATGTTCTTCAGATGCATGTCGCCATCGGCAACCAGCCACGCAAACAGCGCCCGCTTCAGAATGATCAAAATGTCCTCTTCTGGTTCGGTCGAAAGCGGACGCACTGCGCGGGCGACGCGCTCCATTGTCGCGCTGTATTTCGCGTCGGGGGAGAGATCCAGCACGGAGCACAAATCTTCGAGCGCCAGCATGCGCTTGTCGTCGAGCGCATCGCGAATATCGAACCGCTCGACGATGAGAGCGGGGGGCATCCCGTCGGGCATCTTGACGAGCGCCGTCGACGGCACTGCCAACCCCGCAGCTCTTCCAAGCTCCATCCCGAGCCATTCGACAACGGGAAGAGCCTCGAACCCGCTTGTTCCGGCAGGTTTCAGAATATGCGTGAATGGTTTCCCCGTGCTCGGCGCGAGCGTTCCCGCCGGGTCGAGATACATCGGAGCCTTGATTTGAACCCCCGACAACCGCGGCGTGTCCGCGCGCGCATAAAGCTCTGCAAGGTTTTGTTCGAAGCTGTGTTCGAGGTCGCCACGTCCCGGCCCGTGATACTGCCCGGTGAAAGTGCCGTCCTTCGTGTACGCCTCAAGCCGCGTCAGCAAAATGTCCGGTGGCAACCCCGCCAACTCGCTTTCACGCTCCACGACGCTGATGTTTGACATGTAGCGTTTGCCTGATCGCAGCAACGCGCGCTCGTCCTGATCCTTCAGCACACGTTCCAGCCACCCTTCCGGGAGCAGCGAAACGATGAAGGGCGGCAACTTACCCGGCGTCGTCTGCCGCACCAGCGGAAGGCTGCCGCCATCCAGCGGCTTCCATCGCCACTCGAAGCCGTCGTGCGTGAGATGACCGATGGGCGCACCATGCCAGGCGACGATCAAGTCCAGTGCGGCGAGGTTCTTCGCATTCTGGATATGCGACAGCCGGACAAGGAACCGCTCGGCCAGCTCGCCTTCACGGTTCCAGCCGTTCTCTCGCGCGAGAGCCCAGACCGCGTCCGCTGCAGCGTGCGCGCTCCCGTATTCCTCGACCAAGCGGGCGGCGGTTGTCTCCCGCATCGTTTCGTCAATGGCGCTGGCGTGTTCGCTCCTCAGCCGGAACGCCTCTAGAAAGCGCTGTCGCATGGATGAGACGTTGACTCGGAATTCTCCCATGCCGTCATCGATGACCGCTTCGGCGATGGACGGATGTTTGGGCGCTGCGTTTTGGATGATCTCCAGCGCCCGAATGCGCGTGCGCTGAATCCGTCGGCCGCTCAGAAAAAGCCGCCCGTCGCGGGTCGGCGCGAGAAGGGCGGCGCTTGCGCCGGACAAAAACGCCTTCGGATAGAGGTATTTCGCAATACGGACGGCGTGCTTCAGGATGGTCGCTTCGACCTCATCATGGGCGTCGACATAGATGCCCCGCATCAGCTGTACGAGCCTTCCTGTCTCGACGAGGTAGTAGCTTCGGTCCTTGTCTATGTTCTCGCCAACCAGGTGCAGGGCCATTTTTCCGATCTTCCAGTATCTCAGATACGCGATAGTAGCAGCCTGGCAGCAATTCTCCAATGGATTCCGATGATCACGTGGGTGAGATACGTGAAGATCGGACAACCAAGGTTGCCAAACGCCGTTGACATTGTCGGCTATTTCCATAATACTTCCTGACATCAAGGGGCACCGATGAGCGACGGACCCCACCGAAGTCTGCCAATGACCAGGGCCTGGAAGAAGGTTGCCGAGCGCGCAGACAACGCCGCATGCTCTCCCGAGGAGATCCGGGACGCGATCCTTCCGGCGCTGGCACACGACTGGAGCCGCGACATCCCTCACGCCTTCCTTCAAGGCATCGAGGCTGTCTCGCGCGAGCAGCCGGGCCTTTTCCCGGACCAGAAGCTCTCTCGACTCGAGTCGCTCCAGCCGATCACTGCTGGTCACGGCCTCGCCAGGCTCGTACTCGATTGCGCCATCGAACATGCAGCGTCGACTGGGGATGCAAGCGACCTTTCCCTCGATGCCGTGAGCAGCGCACTCGCTATTCGCGCCGCGCGCGGTGCTCACCAGGTGGAGGAACACTATTGCCGTAAATCAACCGGCCCACGCGCGCAGAGGGTCCGCTCCGGCATCGAAGACGGGATCGCGATCGCGCCCATCCAGGACCTCGCGCGTCAGCTCCTGAAACGCGATTCCGCGCCTGCCCCGCGGAGCGCGCCGAAGAAACGCGGGATCGACGAAGGAGTGAAGCTATGAGCGCTGCGGCACCAGACATCCTCGCCCCGCATCCGCATCTGAGCGTCGCGGTCA
This sequence comes from Candidatus Binatia bacterium, assembly GCA_023150935.1. Lineage (NCBI taxonomy): Bacteria > Candidatus Binatota > Binatia (SeqCode) > Binatia bacterium. The sequence continues at coordinate 20,491 of JAKLJW010000018.1, forward strand.
TTGAAGCCGGGGGACGCCCGCCGCGGTCTTCGCTTCCGTGCGTGATCGGGGAGAACGTGCGCTTTTCGACCGAAAGCCTTGAGTCGTATTTCTTCGCCCGCTGGGAACCTGTCGCTTACGATGCGCTCCTTGTCGCGGCGGCGGTGGAGTTTTGCGATCGAACTCAACACCGCCCGGCCTTCGCGTGGGGGCGGGAGTTCGAGCTGTGTGTCCCCGTCCACGATCCTGACCGCTGGAACCAAAAGCCTGTTGGCAACACGCTGCACGACGCGTTGAATTGTCTGACCGGCGATCGCTGGAGCATCAGCTTTTGCCCCCGCAAAGCTCCGCTCGACCCACCGCGCCAGGTTCAGTTTCCGCTCAGCCCCAACGTGTCAGCGGTGATGCCTTTCAGCGATGGGCTGGATTCCCGCGCCGTCGCCGGACTGATGGCGCGCGAGCTCGGCGACAAGCTGATCCGCATCCGCCTCGGCCACACGCTGTCGCCTCCCAAGCAGCCCTTCACCGCCGTCCCGTACAAAGTCGTGCGCGGGAAGCGCGCGTTCGTCGAATCAAGCGCACGCGCGCGCGGGTTCAAGTTCGCGCTCATCGCGGGCATCGCCGCGCATTTCGCGAACGCCAATCAGATCATTCTTTCCGAAAGCGGCCAGGGGGCTCTGGGACCCGCCTTGCTGCCCGTGGGACAGGCGTATGAGGATTATCGCACCCATCCGCTCTTCACCGCGCACATGGAGCAGTTTCTAGCCGCGATCCTCGGATGCCGCGTTTCGTTCAAGTTCCCGCAGCTGTGGCACGCGAAGGGGGAGACGCTCTCCCGCTTCGTCCGCAAATGTGCGGGCGGGTCTTGGGCACAGACGTGGTCATGTTGGCAGCAGGCGCGGCAGGTCAGCGTGGACCAGAAAAAGCGTCAGTGTGGTATCTGCGCCGCCTGCATGCTCCGTCGCCTGAGCATCCACGCCGCGGGTCTCACGGAATCAAGGAGCACCTACGTCTGGGAGGATCTTGGCGCGGCAACCTTTGAAGCCGGCGCCGCCGCCAGCTTCGACAACAGGAAGATCACGCGGGCGATGCGCGAATATGCCATCGCCGGCACTTTGCACCTCGACCATCTCGCGGCGCTGGCGCATTCACCCGCCAACGCGAGAGTTCTCGCGCTCAATGCCGCTCAGCTCAGCCAATCGTGCAACCTGGCGCTCACCGATACGCGCCAGCGGCTTGATCGCCTGCTCGCGCAGCACGAGAGCGAGTGGAAATCATTCATGGAATCCCTCGGATCCAACTCCTTTGTCGCCCATTGGGCAATTCACGACCGATGACCACGCCGCTCGACGACATCTCCGCCACCGAAGTCGGCGAACGCCTGCGCCTCGCCCGCGAAAGCGCCGGCATCAAGCAGTCCGAAGCCGCAACGGCCATCTCAGTTGCGCGCACGACACTGATCGCGATCGAACAGGGGCAACGCCGCGTCCGCATGAACGAGCTGCAGCAGCTTGCGCGGCTGTACGGCACCTCCGTGAACGCGCTGTTACGGCGCGAAGCCGTCCACGTGGACCTCACGCCGCGGTTTCGCAAACTCTTCATCAGCACCGCACGGGCGGAGGATGAGGCGGCACAATTGCTCTCCAATCTCGCCAAGGCCGAAGTCGAGCTGGAGAATCTCCTGGGCGTGAAGCGCCCGCGGAACTATCCGCCCGAGCGACCGCTTCTTCCGGGAGATGTCCGGGCACAGGCGGAACAAGACGCCGCGGAACTGCGCCAGCGTCTTGGTCTCGGTATCCGGCCCGTTGAGGACATCGTCAAGCTGCTGGAACTCGAACTCGGTGTTCGCGTCTACGTCCGCAGGTTCGATGGCCGCATCTCGGGATTGTTCGGCTACGACGAAGCGCTGGGCGCCTGCATCTTGCTGAACGCCAATCATCCGCGTGACCGCCGCACGCAAACCGCCGCGCACGAAACCGGACACCTGGTGGCCGACCGTCGCAAGCCGGAGATCCTGCACGTCGACGCGCCGGAGACTTCCCGCGAAGAGCGCTATGCCAGCGCCTTCGGCCGCGCCTTCCTCACGCCCGCGCGCGCCGTGATGCAGAAGTTCCAGGATGTGACCGCCGGCTCGGACGTATTGACGCGCCGTCACGTCATCGTGCTGGCGCACTTCTTCGGCGTGTCGCGCGAAGCCCTGGTCCGCCGGCTGGAGGAATTGAAGCTCGCCAAAACGGGGACGTGGGATTGGTTCCAGGACAACGGCGGCATCACGGACGACCAGGAGCGTCAGGTGCTAGGCGACCTCAGCGCGCCTGACGCGCAGAAGGCGGACGCGGATCGCCCGACGACGCTGCGCCTCAACATGCTCGCAGGCGAGGCCTATCGCCGGAATCTTTTGAGCGAGGGACAGCTTGCGCGTCTCTTGCAACTCGACCGCGTCGAGCTGCGCGAGATCCTGGACCGGCTGGAGATGGAAGGGAGCGGGGCGGTCGGTGTCCCTCACGTGCTTGACTGACCCCGCGGCCGTCGCCGTCGCTGATGCGAGCGCCGTCATCAATCTGAACGCGACGGGCTGCGCAACAGACATTGTTGCCGCGCTACCCAATCGGGTCGTTGTCGTCGACATTGTGCCCCAAGAACTGGAGAGGGGACGCGAGAGAGACCGCAAGGATGCCGATCAACTCAACGCCCTTGCAGCCGGCGGCGCCATCGAGATCGTCCGCCTCGGCGACACAGCGCTTGAGTACTTTGAAGGGTTCGTCGTCGGTCCGGCAGCCGACACGCTCGACGACGGCGAGGCCGCGACGATCGCTTATGCGCTTGCGCAAGTCGCGATACCTCTGATTGACGAGCGCAAAGCGACGCGCCTTTGTGCTGAGCGGCATCCCGCGTTGCGGGTTGGCTGCACCGTCGACCTCTTCGCGCATCCGGAGGTGCTGCAACGTCTTGGCAGAGAGCCGCTGGCGAACGCCGTGTTCAACGCCCTCTTTCACGGGCGCATGCGCGTCTTTCCGCACCACCTTGAATGGGTGCTGGAACTCATCGGCACAGAGCGCGCAAGACGTTGCAGTAGTCTGCCTGCGGCGGTTCGTTGCCCGTCGCAAGGCTCGGCAACTGACGCATCGAAATTCGAGCACTCCGCCTCGCGGCCGACAACGCGTTAAAGAGAGCATTGGAAGATCTCGTGAGTACGGAGTTCTCCCAAGGTAGGTCGGCTCAGAGTGGGTCGTCGTAGGGTGTGGTCCACTGCTCGATCAACCGTTCGAACTCCTCCATCTGCTTTTCGTCCAGGCCCTCGGGCTCGTAGGTCATCTGGAGCCAGCCGACGACATGAGACTGAAGCTGGTCGAGGGGTGCCCCGGACTGCGAATGAACTCTGCGGGCGGTGTCCTCGATGGATAGGCGTGCACCGTCTGGCCATATGATCCTCCGTTCGCGAGCATCCACGGACGCCCCCGCGAGCGCCTCGATGACTTCGAACAGTGCCTGCTCGGACTCGAAGAAGTCCGGGAAGTCGTCTCGCTCGCTCCGCACAATGTGATCTGGCCAGAGAGACGGTGGCGACCCCCGCGAACGTGCGCCCATTCGACCTCCAGCTGCGTGTCCCCTCCTCTTCTACCTCGATCTCTGCTGCATGGACAGCCGTGAGTATTCGATGCCCAGCGCCACCCATTTCGCGATCATCCTTTTGAGCTCCTTGTAGTCGCGCGTCTGCTGGCGAATCCCTTCGAGAAGGGAAGATCGGACGTACTCGGTCTTGCTCTTCATGCGGTGGGTATAGCTGATCTGGTAGTACGCACCCCGCCGGTTCCTGGGATCTTTATACTGCCGCGTGAGCGACCCCGGACGGACAACGCCGATCTTGGCGATTCGAGCCTTGATCACCGCGATCTCCTTCTCGATCTTTTTCAGCCGTCGTGCGTTCATCCTCCTCTCGTTGGATAGCATATATATGCTGTACCACCAAGCGGCAGGAGGGTGGCGGATGGTGCTGTGGCGGGAGTGGTGGAGGATCGTCGAAGGGCTCCGCGGCGCGTGCTCGCGCGCCCGAACCTTTCAGTGGATGGCGGTGGCGCTGGCCGGCCTGTGCGTCCGAGAGGATCTACTCGGCGTGACCAGCCTGGTGCGGGTCTTCGGCCTCGAGCGGGCCTGCTACATTCGGCTGCTCGACTTCTTCCACAGCAACGCCCTGGATCCCGAACGCCTCGCGTGCCAGTGGACCTCCCTGGTCCTGCGCCTCTTCCCGGACCTGCTGCGCGTGGGCGGCCGGCTCGTGCTGCTCGCCGACGGCATCAAGATCCCCAAGTCGGGACGCAAGATGCCCGCCGTCAAAAAACTCAAACAGGTCGAGAGCAACACCAAGCCGGCCTTCATCTTCGGCCACTCCTGCCAGGCGATCGCCGCCGTGGCTGGGGCTGAGAAGACGGCCTTTGCTGTGCCCCTGGCGGCGTGCATTCACGAGGGCGTGGTGTTCACCAACCGCGATCACCGCCGCCTGCCGGGCAAGCTCTTCTCGCTGCTCGGCAGCCTCGGGATCAACGAGCCGGTCACCCTCGTGGCCGATGCCTTTTACGCCTGCCGAGTTCTCGGCCTCGGACTGCTCGCCTGCGGCTCCCACCTGGTCTCGCGCGTCCGCAGCAACGCCGTCGCCTACCGCCCCGTAAAGCGTCACCCGCGCCGTCGCGGTCGCCCCCGACTCTACGGCACCAAAGTGCGGCTTCGCTCGCTGTTCGACGACCCCTCGGGCTGGCTCCAGGCGGATAGCCCCGTCTATGGAGAACGCAACGTCAAAATCCGATACCGTGTCGTCGATCTCATCTGGCGTCCCCTGCGGCGCCTGGTCCGCTTCGTCGCCGTCGAGCACCCCATCCGGGGCAAGCTCCTCCTGCTGTGCACGGATCTGGCGCTTGACCCCATCGATGTGATTCGCCTCTACGGCATCCGATTCAAGATCGAGCTCTCCTTCAAGCAAGCTCTGCGGGTCGTCGGGGCCTACGCCTACCACTTCTGGATGATGACCATGAAGCCGTTGTCCAGGCGCCGCTCAGGCAACCAGTTTCTCCATCGCGAAACCGACCGCTACCGTGCGGCCGTTCGACGAAAGATCGCCACCTATCACCGTCACATCCAACTCGGCCTCATCGCCCAGGGCCTGCTCCAGTACTTGGCGGTTCGGGCGCCGCGAACCGTCTGGGGCTGCTTCGGATCGTGGCTCCGAACGATCCGGCCCGGAATCCCACCTTCCGAGAAGGTCACCGGCATGGCACTGCGCCACGCTCTGCCCGAATTTCTCGCAGGCAGTGCCCCGGACCATGCCTTCGCGAAATTCCTACTCGACCGAATCGACCTCAACAGATACGAAGGCCTACGACTTGCCGGATAGAAGAGAACGCAAGACTCTCAAGTGAGAGAGGTGGACGCGCAGGAAATCGGATGGGGAGGGCGAGGCTCCAGCCGAGCGGTCGTCAGGCCGTTACGGCTCGGCGGGAGCCTCGCCCTCCCGAAGGCATGGCTGATCGGGCCATTGGGTTGCGGGCGCCAGCCCGCGCTAGGCCTGTCGAAGGGTGAGCGGCTGCGGATACGTTGCCATACTTATGTCGACGAGTACTAAGGCCAGTTCCCCGTGCAGTCGCCGAAGGCGATGGCAAGGAAGTCCTGCGCCGCGGCGTCCGCAATCAAAGGCTCGTAGGCGATCCCACCCGCCTGACATGTCCCGGCGGCAACCTGTGGCTGCACGACGCGTTGATTCTGCGCCACGGCGGCTGATGGAACGAATATCCAGTCGCCGCCACAGGCGGCGGCAACGGGAAAGGCGGCAATCAGTCCGACCCGGTACTGCAATATCAGCGAGGCGTCGTACGCCGAGACCGTACCGTTGCCGCTGACGTCGCACGCAAGGGACTGGGCGGCGGTGAAGGTGCGCAGGCCGACGGTAGCCTGCAAGGCGTACGCGGCATCGAGAGCGCTGACCCCGCTGTCCGCGCCGCCGCTGCGTGCCGGTTCGATCTGCCGGTTGCCGCCCCCGCTCGCGGTGTGGACGAAGGCGCCGTTGGTGTCCGTGTCGACGGCGACCGGCGTGGCACCCAGCAAGCGCACGGTGACGCCGTCGACGGGTTCCCCGCTGGCGTAGTATCGAATCGCACCGGCGATCGAGTAGCTTGCCGGCGTCGGCGTGGGGTTCGGGGCCGCGGAGCCGTACTCGTAGGCGCCGATGTCGGGCGCACTGCCCTGCGAACGCGACTTGCCGTCGAGGTCGACTGCGGGGGCAAACCCTGCCGTACCCGCGTCGATGGCCGGGCTGCCGGCGGCGAGATGGAAGTCTTTCGTGCCGGCCGACACAAAAGACGGGTCCGCCGACCGCGCGTTGGGTTCCATCCACGGGTGTGTGGTCTGGCCCTCGATGTCGGCGGCACTGAAGCAGTCGCCGCCGTAGGGCGGGAATGCGGCGCAGACCAGGGCGTCGCTGCGATACGGGTTGTAGTAGAGATTGTTGTCGGCCGTCAGGCTCACGCCGCTGTCGAAGAACACCAGCGTGCCGCCCATGGCCGGGTTGTCGTTGGCGAAGATCGTGTTGTGCAACGCCACGGTCGTCGGCACATTGCCGTCGCCGGCGGTTGCCAGATACGCATAGCCGGTCATGTTGGCGATCGTGGAGTTGGCGATGGTGTAACTGCCGCCTCCGGCCAGCACGAGGTTGGCATCCGCCGTGGCATCGTAAGCTAGCGCGTTCTCGATGCCGCTGCCCCCGCCCCAGAGCTTGATGTTGTTGCGAGTGCCGTAGGCGATGACGCGAGAGAGCATTGTCCGCTGCGACTTGAAGTCGAAGCCGTCGCCCGGACCGCCGGCAGCCAGGCAGCGCTCGACGTCGATCCGATCTCCGCGCTCTACCGCAAACGCGTCGACCCCGGTGTGGCTGCCGGTGCCGTTGTCGATCGCCTGCACCTCGACGATGGTCAGGTCGGTGCAGCCGGGATCGTCGGGCAGACCCGGCAGAATCGGCGTACAGTCGAAGCCGCCGGCGTTGCCCTCGAGACGCACGGTCTCGACGTGACTTCCGGCGCTGTTGGAAAGCCGAATGCCTTCGTCGTCGTTGTCCTGGATCAGCAGATTGAGCAGCGTCCAGCGGTCGTTGGTGCTCCAGGCGACGATGCCGAAGCCGGCGTAGTTGCGAATGGAGAAACCGTCGATGACGATGTCGGAAACGTCGAGGTTGGAGTCCGTCGTGAACCCGGCGTACAGGCCGCCGCTGCCGTCAAGGACGGGGGTAGCGCCCGCTGCCGCCACGAAACGGACGGGGGCGCCGGAGGCGCCGCTGCGAGTCAGGGTCACCGATTCCGCGTACGTGCCGGCGCGAACATAGGCGGTGTCGCCGGCGGACATCGTGTCGGCGGCCCGTTGAATGGTGCGCCAGGGGAGGGCCGACGTGCCCGGACCGGCGTCGTTCCCGGCGGGATCGACGTAGTAATCGATCGCGCCCACGGTCTGAGCGGTCGCGACCAGCGCGACGACGAAAGCGGCGACGGCAACTCCGACACGTCGCTGCCTAACCCCCGATCTCGCGGTTTCTGCCATGCGTTGCCGCTCCCCTACTCGGGACAAGCAACGCTTGAACCAAAGCTTCGGCCATCGACAACAAAGGCCCGCGAGCCGGGCGTGGACGATGAGGGGATGGGCATATCCGGGATATCGTGATGCGCCGACACCTCTGCGCCGCGGTCCAGGCGGTTCCCTTAATCCGGGGGGATCGAGGATTAGGGGACGATGGTACTCTTGGTACTTTACGCGAGGGGGGATCCACGAACGACGGTACTACGGCCACGAATCAGCAGCGAAACGTACCAAAGGTATCATCGTCCCCACAGGCCCCCAAGCGTGGAAGGGCCGCGCTCTCAGAAGCGGAGGTTCGGACCGCGATCGAAGAAGGTCGTCGGTGACGAAGGAGTTCGTCGTCGACGCATCGATCGCCATCGCGTGGGTCCACCCGGCGCAGGCACAGTCAACTGGGACATCCACTCGTGTCGCTGGGACATCCACTCGCGCCGGAAGTGGTGGGCACCGCTCCGGCGCGACGCGCACCCTCGGGGTCGGTATCGCTATCGCCTTCGGCATCGATGCTCTGCACCCACGTTGGACTCGGCGCGTGTGGCCTCCGAGCGAGTACATGAACGAGGCCGGGGCCAGCTCTCGACACGGGCGCAATCGGGCCGGTGAGCAAAGCCTATCGAGCCGTGGACCGACACACGGCCGAGACAGGCTGCGACAGTGGTTGTGCCGGAAGCACAAGATGCAGGGAGCGGGGACGACACGCTACCCCTATCGATACGTGTACGAAGAGCTGAAATTGGTTCGGTTCGAAGGGCGGCGGCGCAACGTCGCGTGGGCGAACGCGTGAGTGCCTGTCCGAAAGCCGGATGCCTGTCCGAAAGCCGGATGCGGGAAAACCGCATGTCCGGTTTGATGAGCGGGATGTGGAGACGAAGCCTGGCTGTAATACTGGGACACTCGCAGACGAAAGGGCGAGCAACAGGGAATCCAAAACTCAGCCTACACCACCGCGCCACACCTCGACTCTACCTCCGGGGTGCATCATCGGCATTGAATTGCACTCGATTGCGCGCCTCGGCTTTCTGCCCGCCGACGGCCCCGACCACTGGACCGCGGGGACGCTGTTCCCGAAGTCGTCGAAGAAGATCGCACGCGCAATTAACGCCACCAGCGGCAATCGGCCTCTGGTGGTATTGGCGAACCAGTCGGGATTCGACGGCTCGCCGGAATCGAGGCGCGAAGTGCAGCTCGAGTACGGGGCCGAGATCGGACGCGCCATCGTCAACTTCCGTGGACCGATCGTCTTCTGCGTTGTCTCCCGATACCACGGTGGCGCCTACGTGGTTTTCTCGGGCAAGCTCAACGAGCACATCGAAGCGGCGGTGGTGGAAGGATCGTACGCGTCGGTGATCGTCGGCGCGCCGGCGGCGGCGGTCGTGTTCGCCGGCTGGGTGGCGGCACGGGTACGCAAGGACCCGCGCGTGCAAGCGCTCGAAAAGGACCTGGCGGCCGCGGAAGGAGCGGAAAAGGTGCGCTCGCGTGGCCAGTTCGACGAGGTTACCAGGAGCGGCCACTCCGAAAAGCTCGGCGAGGTAACCGGGCGCGGTTAGAATACGAGGACCTTGTCGGCTTCTTTGGTCCAGGCAGTCAGTTCGTCCATCGAGCTTCGGTGCGCCCCTTCCACGAGTGTTTCGGGCTTGATGCCGCGGGCGTCCATACAGGTCCCGCAGACGCCGATCTTGCCGCCCTTGGCAACGATAGGTTTGAGCATCCGCTCGATGTTGTAGAAGCCGGTCGGAGTCGTCTGCCCGGCGACCGCGCAGCCGGCGGCATCGCCCATCAGGAAAACCGCGACGCTGATACCTTCGGCCCTGGCGAGCGAGCCGGCGAGTCGCAGGCCGTTGTAGCTCCGTTCGGTTCCGTAGGGCGGATCGTTGAGAATGATCAAGTACGTCATCACGCGGTTCCCTTCGTCGGCGCTACCAGCCGAAGTTCAGCGACGGCCAATCGTGACGGATACGAGCGAGGTAGAACTGCTCGAACGCCACCTTCAGGTAGTGTGCCCACCTGCCCTGCTTGTGCACGATTCGGTTCCGCGGCGGGAGGAACGGATCGGCGTGGAAGTAGAAGGCGGTATCGCCGGCGTCGGCAATGCAGGTGGACGGTAGCCGTAAGCCGTCGACCTTGTTGCCGCCCTTCAGCTCCGCGGCGATGTTATGCGCCGCCGCATGCGCCATCAGTTCGGTCATGTGGCCCGTCTTCGGCACCGCCACGGGCACCGGTGTTGGTCCGGGCGGGGCGATGGCGATCGCCACGCCAACTGCGTAGATGTTGCTGAACTGCGTGCTCGTCAGCTCGTTGGTGACGGTCACAAAGCCCCGCGCGTTGGCGAGACCTTCGACCGCGCGGACGAAACCGCTGCCAACGAAGGCGGGAATGATGAGAGCAAAATCGAAGGGGACGTCTCCTCGGTCCGCGATGACGAGGCGATCGGGATGAGCTGCGCTGAGCCTGGCGCTGACGATGGTCTCGATGTCCCGATCGGCGAGTTCGTCCTCGATCAGGCGCGGCGCCATGCCAATGCCGCCGACTCCGAAGTGGCCGACGAAGGGCTCTGGGGTCACCAGCGTAAGGTGAAACCCCGGGCGTTTTCGGGCGCGCTTCAACGCCGTATCGATCATCATAACGAGCTCGTAGGCGGGCCCAATGCAGCTCGCTCCGGGGGCAGCCCCGATGACGATCTCGCCGCGATCGCCGGCAAGGACCCGCGCCAGCGCCTCCCGGGCACGGCCCGCCTCGTCGGCGCTGAAGGTCGATTGCGTGTGGCCTTGTACGGGGCCGAGGCCGGGCACCGCGGCGTAGTCCAGATCGCCTCCCGAGGCGATCGCAAGAATATCGTAGGGGAAGGTCGAGACGGCGGTCCTGACCTCGCCCCTGGCGGGATCGACGCTTGTGACCTCGGCTTCGACGAAGTGGATGCCGCGGCGCGCGAGTGTCTGTTGCAGCGGCACCTGCAAACGCGCGGGATCGCGCCAGCCGAGAATGGCCCACGGCAACGAGGGAAGGAAAGTGAACGCGGCGTCCTTCGAGATGACGGTGATGTCCGCGGCGCTGCCGAGCGCTCGCCGGAGCGCGTAGGCGACGTTGATGCCGCCGAAGGACCCGCCGATGATCACGATCTTCTTGCGCACGTGTCACCTCATTGGGTTCGTGGGGATGGTTCGTTCGTCGCCCGGTGGTGTCGAAGCCGAAGACAGCACCATCCCTCGTGCTTGCGCCTGTCTGGTCATTCAATTACTCAATTGAGCGATTATGTGTCTGGAGGCGTGATGTCAAGCGAGGGTCCGAAGCGCGCCATGTTACGGCGGTTCGGCGCAGTCGCGAAGGCGATGAGCAATCCGAACCGGCTGGAGCTCCTGGAGCTGCTGGCGCAAGGGGAGCGTAATGTGGAGGCCGTGGCGGCGCGTGCGGGCCTGTCGGTCGCGAACGCATCGCAGCACTTGCAGCACCTGCGCCGGGCGGGTCTGGTCCGGGCCCGGCGAGATGGCAAGCAGGTGCGCTATCGGCTCGGCGGCGACGCGGTGGTAGCCGCGCTCGCGGCGTTACGGCGGGTTGCGGAAATCGAGGTCGGCGAAGCGGAGCGCGTGGTGACCGGCTACTTCGGCGAGCGGGACGGCATGGAGCCGGTGGTGCGCAAGGAACTGCTGCGGCGCATCCGCGATGGCCTGGTTACCGTGCTCGACGTTCGGCCGGCGGACGAATTCGCCCACGGGCATCTGCCGAACGCCATCAACATCCCGCTCAAGGACCTCAAGCGGCGGCTGCGGGAATTGTCGCGCACGCAGGAGATTGTCGCATACTGCCGGGGTCCGTACTGTGTGCTGGCCGTGGAAGCGGTAGCGGAGCTTCGCAAGCGCGGCTTTGTCGCGCGCCGGCTCGAGGACGGATTCCCGGAGTGGAAGGCCGCGGGCCTGCCGGTCGAGGCCGCCGTATAAGTGGTCCGTTCGGGGTTTTCGCGTGGCCGGTCGAAGGGGTGGTAACGTCCGAGAGGGGGTCTTACGTCAAACAGGGCGTTTATGCCGGCTATCCGGATGCGCTTCTCGAAATCGACGCCAGACTCGACGCTCCCAAGCACCTTATCAGATGCACCGAAGACGCCAGCCAGCCGGCGGCGCTCGCGATCGGCGAACTCGCGCGGCGCGAGCCGCACCACCACCGACCGGTTGCGCAGCGTGCGCGAAGCGCCAACCAGCTGATCGACGGCCCGTAGAGTCTGGTCGTCAATGGTGACTGCAATAGTTTGCCCCAGCGTGGACGGAGCGCGGTGCCGACTCCGCGATCGAGTTCGACGATCAGAAGTCGCGGCGGCGGTAGAAGCGGGCGGCGAGCGCAACCGGGGCGCAGGTCCATACCGCCAGCGCGGTCATGGACAGTGCCATGCCCCAGGCGCTGCCGAAGAAGCGCTCGAACACGGCGCCGGTGTAACCCATCAGCGCCGCCACATCGAGCCGCAGCAGGATGACGATCCGCGCCAGATCGACCGGATTCAACATCGTCAACGCGATCAATGGGGTTTCCAGCGGATAGGCGTCGAACAGCAGGATCACCATCAACAGCATTCCGTCGTACAGCACCGTGAAGTACAGCCACAGAAAGATGACCGCGCCGAGGGCGCGGAGTCGGTTGTCGGTAAGCGTCGAGGCCAGCAGCGCCATGGCGGCAAAGATCGACGTCAGCAAGACACCGGCGAGCAACAGGCCCAGCAACGGGCCGATATCCTCGGAGTACTGGATGGCGTACCAGAGGAACGGCGTCGATACGCCGATGACGAAGGCGAGCGCCAGCGTACCGGCGAGTCCGACGTATTGCCCGTAAAAGACGCTGCGCCGATCGAGCGGTTGCGCCAGCAACAACTCGACGAACTCGCGCGAGTTGTAGAACTGGGTCATGCCGAAGATGGCGCTGACCAGCGGGATAACTATCAACACCACGCTGAGCAGGCTGACGATGGCCTGTGCGGGTTCCTCGCCGAAGTAGAAGAGCGCCCAGCCGATCGCGGCAAAGAAACCCGCATAGGCAAACATCCAGCGACTGCGTAGCAAGTCGGCGAACGTGTATCGCGCCAGCTTGAGTGCGTGCCTCATCTGCCCTCCCCCTCCATCATGCGGGCGATGGCCCGTTCCAGCGTGCGCTCGGCGGTCCGCTGCCGGATCTCCTCGAGCGTGCCGTCGAAGTACACCTGCCCCTCGGCAAGGAACACGACGCGTTCGCAGAGTTCTTCGAGATCGCTCATGACGTGCGAGGACAGCACGATCGTCTTGCCGCGCCGGCGTTCCGCGGCGAGGCGGTCCTTGCAGCGGCGACTCGACAGCGGGTCGAGTCCTACGGTGGGTTCGTCGAGAATGAGGATCTCGGAATCGAACATCAGCGCGATCACGGCGCTGATGCGCTGTCGCGTGCCGCCCGAGAGCACCCGCAGCGGCCGGCCGAGCGCGGCGTGCAAGTCGAAGAGCCGCACCAACTCGTCCTCGAACGGCGCCGGCGCCCCGCGCAGATCCTTCACCAGCGCCAGTAGTTCGTCGAGGCTGAGATTCTCCGGGAAGCGCGCGGTCTGCGGCATGTAGCCGATGCGCGCCCGATATGCCCACGAATTGCGCGTCGGCACGCCGTCGACCCGGATATCGCCGGCGTCGGGGATCACCAGCCCCACCAGGCTCTTCATGAGAGTCGTCTTGCCGGCGGCGTTCGGCCCGACGATCGCCGTGACGCGCCCGGGCTCGATAGTCAGGTCGATGCCCTTGAGCGCGCAGAGGGCACCGAACGACTTGTGCAGCCCGCGGATCGCGATCATCGCGCACTCCGCATCAGCGGCCTGTGGTCGGCAAGCACTTTCGGCGTCAGGATCGGGATGACGCGCTCCGCGAGGTCGAGCATTTCGAGAAACGGACTGCGCAGCAGGATCAGCGCCTGCGGGTAGCGCTCGACGAGGACGGCAAACAGCCGGACCGGCCGATGCGGGATGTCGCCGGCGCCGTTACGGTCGAGGTCGTAGCCGCGGTAGTCGCTCCAGAAGTTCTCCAGAAACGAGTTGAAGCTGCGGGTCCCGTTGGTGGTCACCTCGAAGGTATTGCCGACGAAGCTGTTGTGCGCAAACACCACGCCCATCGAGTTGGCCATGATTCTGACCGCCCAGCCGTTGCGGACAAAGCGATTGCCGGCGACGGTTATGCGGTTGGCCCCCTCGGCGAAGATCCCGGTCGTGTTGCGCACGAACAGGTTGCCGAACACCTCGCTGTCGGAAATGTCCTTGAGCAGCAGTCCATAGGCGGACGCGCCCCAATTATCCTCGAACGTGTTTTCGCGCATGTTCACCCGCTTCGAGTACATCACCGCGACCCCGGCATTGCTGCGCCGGAAGACGTTACGGACGTAGGAGTTGTTCTCCGAAAACATGAAATGGAGGCCGTAGCGGAGGTTGCCCTCGCTGACGTTGTCCTCGACCGTGCAGGAGCGGGCGAACTCGAGGTAGATGCCGTCGCGGTGGCCCTGCGCGCGGTTGTTACGGATGCGCAGGTGGTCGGCGTTCCAGACGTGGATGGCGTTGCCGGAGGAGGTTTCGGAAACGGCCTTGCCGCGGATGTCGTTGTTCTCGACCGTGCAGGTGACCACCTGAGCCAGGTAGATGCCGAAGAAGGCGTCGAGGATACGGTTATCGGCGATGGTGCAGCCGCGAACTCCCTCGACGCGGATGGCGGCGAGGTCGGCGATGTAGCTCATACCCGAATTGGCGACCGTCAGGTTGCGAATCGACACGTCGTTGGCGCGCACGGTGATAACTTCCACTTCGTGGGCGCCGTCGATGACGGCGTCGCCTTCGCCGATCAGGGCCAGCGGCTTGTCGATCGTCAGATTGCCCTCGCGGTAGGTGCCGGAACGTACGCGCACCGTGTCGCCCGGAGCGGCACGGGCGATGGCGTCACGAACGCTGGCAACCGGGCAGGTCGGGCAGACGACGATCTCACCCGCCCGCGCGAGGGCGGGGTGGACGACCAGGGGGGCAGCGACGAATATCAGGAAGGCGACCGCACGCTTCGCCCCGCTCGTCTTTTTGGTTGCGCAGGCCGAGCGGGGCGGTCGTCGAGGCGGGCATTGCGGGGTAATACTCGGCACGCCGTCACGATCGTGGCGGGCGTGCCCCGGAAACCGCGGCTTCCGGCTCGGGATCGTCGAGCGCGGCGCGCAGTGCGGGGAGGTCATCCCATGTAACGGCTTCACCCGCATACTGCGCGCGCGCCGCATCGCGATCGCCGTTATTGGCGAACGCGAGTACGTTGAGGCCCATCGGGCTGCGCACCCTGTCGGTGCGGAGATATGCGGCGGAGCGCGCATCGATCAATTCCCCGGGTGTAGCGAAATTTCCGACCCAAAGGGAATGGATCTCGTCGCTTGCCACGGCCTGGCGGCCGACGAATCCGACCAGGCACTCCACCGCGTCGAACTTGTACGGCTTGCCGCGCTTCGTGACCAGTTCGGAACCGAAGCGCGCGTCGACAATCCGCATACGACAGGCGGCACACTCGTCCTTGCCGTAATCGATCGGGGTCGGACGGACCGAGCACCCGACGGTCGCCGCGCCCATAAGCAGCAGCACGACAATCGCCTTACCCATCTGCCCGGCGGGTCGCAGATGGTGTGTCCCGACAGCCTTACCGGCCTTGCGCTTCTGCCGGGCCCGGCTCAACTGCCGCCCCAGTCGATGTTTCTGCCACTCGACAGCCACCGCCACAAACGCGAGTAGACCGGCAACGAAGGCAGCCCAGCCGGCGGTGTCAGGGTACGACGAGATCTCGAAGTTCGCGAGCATGTTCGTACCGAACAGCGGCGGCACAAACGGCTCGATCGTTATGGGCGCGTCCGGACTGAGATCCGTGCCGTAATCGTAAAGCCACCAGTAGAAGTCCGCCAACCCCGCCGTGCCCAGCACGACGAAGGAGACGAACCAGGCGACCAGCGCTCGCATGCGGCCGATGGCCGCCACCAGCAGCCCGGAGACGATGAGCCCGACGATGACCCAGGGGATGATCTTCAACTCCGCCATCGAGTCCGGCTCGATGTGCTTCATGCCGATGTAGTGGTTGAGCTGGTTCACCAGCGGCAATTGCCCGCCGACCTTGTTGGCCCAAATGGTCATGGCCAGACCTTCCGGATACTGAGGCGCTCCCATGTCGTAGCGCCAGAGCGGAAAGAAGAACGAAGTGACGAGCAGCAATGCTGCCAGTGCAGTAAGGATACGCGATGCGATGTTCATAGCCGATGCCTCTCAGTCGGGAAGGAAGCCTTCGGCCCCCTTCCCGCTCCAGTCCACGTACCGGCGCCGGCCCTCACCCTGCCGGCGGGGCCGCCGCAGGCGGTGCCGGCGGCGCCCCGGAACCCAGCGGAACGTTCGCTTCCGCCGGAGAAACGCGGATGTAGCCTTGCATCTCCTGGTGCAATGCCGAGCAGAAATCCGTGCAGTAGAACGGATAGATGCCCGGGCCGGGGGCGGTCCACTGCAGCGTCCGCGTCTCCCCCGGCATGACCAGCAACTCGGCGTTCTGACTACCCATCACGGCGAAGCCGTGCGGGACGTCCCAGTCCTGCTCCAGATTCGTCACGTGGAACAGGACGTTGTCGCCGGGTTGGATGCCTTCGATGTTATCGAGCTTGAAGTGCGAGCGGATGGCCGTCATGTACACGTGCACATCCTTGCCCTGACGTTCTACGCGCGCTTCCTTCTCGCTCTTGCTCACGTACGGATGCTTGCTGTTCTCGAGCGGATAGATGCGCGTCGACTTCTCCATGAGCTTGTCGGCGGGGATGGCCTGCGCGTAGTGCGGCTCGCCGATCGTCGGGAAGTCGAGCAGGAGCTGCATCTTGTCGCCGCTGATATCGATCAGTTGCGCGGCCTGCGTCAGCTCGGGGCCGGTAGGCAGGTAACGGTCCTTGGTGATCTTGTTCAGCGCGACCATGTACTTGCCCGACGGCTTGGTGGAGTCGCCGCCGGGAATCATCAGGTGCCCGATCGAGTAATAGGTCGGGATACGGTCGACGATCTTCCACGTCCCGAGTTGCCACTTGATGATCTCGGAGCTGAGGAAACAAGAGGTGTACGCATAGCCCTTGCCGTCGAATTCGGTGTGCAGCGGACCCAGGCAGGCGTTCGGCACCTGACCGGCGATGACGGCGTCGAACTTGAGCACCGGCACGCCCTGGATCGTCGTTTCGAACTGCTTGCCGGCGATCGCCTTCTGCATGTTATCGAACGAATGCACCGGGATCGTCGAGGAGAGCTTGCCGCCGGCGACGATGTACTTGCCGGTGTCGTCGACGTCGACGCCGTGCGGGGACTTGGGCGTCGGCAGGAAGTACACCAGGCCTTCGCAGTTATCCGGCGTCAGCACCGTCTCCTGCTTGATCTCCTCCGACTTCGCGATGCGGCTTTCGTGGTCCATGACGTTATGGCGGTGCGGGGTGTTCCAGACCGTGCCCTTACCCTGGGCTATGCATTCCTCGGCGCGTTTCCAGTTCACCGCAGCCACGAAGTCCTTGTCGTTCTTCGAAGCGTTGACCTCGAGGAGGGTGTGCGCCTGCTCGGTATTGTACGAGGTGAAGAAGCACCAGCCGTGGGACGGACCCTTGCCGCAGTGCCCGAGATCGTAATCGTATCCCGGCATCAGGATCTGGAAGCCGATCTTCATCTCTCCGGACTTGGGGTCCACCTTGACGAAGGTGAGCGTGCCCTTGAAGTTGTCCTTGTAGCTGGCAATCGGCACGTCCTTGTTCGGCATCGGACGACTGAACCGCGTCGCGGCGACGAGATACTCGGTATTCTCGGTGGCGAAGGGCGAGCCATGCTGTCCGGCGGCGTTCGGGATCTCGATCACCTCGGCCGTTTCGAAGGCTGACAGATCGATGCGCCCGATACGCGGCGTGTTGTTGCCGTTGATGAATATCCAGCGCCCGTCGGCCACGCCGTTCGTGCGCGACAACTGCGGATGGTGGGCGTCGTCCCACGGCACCATGCCGTAGCTGGTCATCAGCATCGGCTTGGTTTCCTCGGAGTACCCGTAGCCGTTCTCCGGATTGACCGAGAACACCGGGATGACCCTGAAGAGGCGGCCTGACGGCAAACCGTATACGGCGAGTTGCCCGCTGAATCCGCCCGACATGAACCCGTAGAACTCGTCGTAGCTCCCCGGCGGCACGAAAACCCGCTGCGCCGCGTTCGAGGCCAGCGACTTGGCCTCCTTGGCGGCCCGAGCGGCTACCGCAACTCCGACCAGGACCAATCCCACTGCTACTACCTTGACCACGGTTTTCTTCGTCATGAGGTCGCCCTCCCTTTCTGGCGTCTTAGCGTCGATCGAAGCGTTACTTGGCCGGCTTGGCCTGGCCCACCTTACCGGCGGCTGCGGCGCCGCCGGAGTCGTGCTGCCGGAAGAACTCGAGGATCGCACGGGCGTCGGGTTCGCTGACGTTCTGGAAAGTCATCTGCGTCATATACTCGCCCAGCAGGTGCTTTGCGGTTTCATTCTCCGCGGTCATTTCCTGCGGGTTCAGGATCATGTTCATGATCCACTCCGGTGACCGGCGCTGTGTCACCCCGCCTATCGGCGGGCCCACGTATCGCTCGTCGAACTTGTGACAAGCACTGCACTTCTGCTCGAACGCCTCGCCCCCGCGCTTGGCGAGCGCCGGGTCGATGGCGCCGAGCTTCACCGCCTTGATCGGACCGACCCCCTTGTCTGCCATGTCCGCAGTCGCCGCGACCGCAATGCCCGCGCCGATCAAGCACGTCGCGATGGCAATCCCGAAACGGCGCGCTGCACGTGAAAGTACCCGCATCTGTCGTGTCCTCCTGGTTGACCAATGTCTGCCGGCCGCCCGTGGCATCTCACCCGAATGTACAGGAACCGCCGCCCGAGTCCGCAGGTCTCCCGGGAAATAGTAACCGGACACCTGCATTCTCCGGAGCAGGCGTTTCAATCGTTCCAGACCCTCGGCTATTCGCGTATCCACAGGACGCTACTCCAAGCGACGCTCGAAGCAACATCGAGGCCAGCGGTGCCCCACTTTGTGCGACAATTCGCCACGCCGCGTCTGCCACCGGAATGGGCAGTCCGCGTCCCACGAATGGGAATAGCCGTGCCGATACGGGAAATGCAATCAGGAATGAGAAATCGGGGTCTTGGGGGCCTGGGGGGGCGTCGGCTCCGGGCGGTGGCCGGGGACCGCCGGGGGATTGTCGGCCCGCGGATCGTCTGGTGCCTCAGGCTCCTGCGATTCTTGCAAACGCTTCCTGCAATTCGGCATACGTTCGCGTGACCGGGAACTGAGGGAATTCGCGGATGACGTTCTCGGGCGGGCGAAACAGAATGCCGTGATCGGCTTCGGCGAGCATGGTTGTGTCGTTGTACGAATCGCCGGCCGCGACCACGTCGAAGTTGAGCAGCTTCAGCGCCATCACGGCCTTGCGCTTCCCGTCACGGATGCGGATGCGATAGTCGGCAATCCGTCCGGCGTCGTCGATCACCAGGGTATTGCAGAACAGCGCCGGACGGCCGAGTTGGGCCATCAGCGGACTGGCAAACTGCTCGAAGGTATCGGACAGGATGATCACCTGGAAGCGCGCGCGCAGCCAGTCGAGGAAAGCCGGGGCGCCCTCCAGCGGCTGCATGCTGCCGATGACGGCTTGAATGTCGGCCAGCTTCAAGCCGTGCCGGTCGAGAATCCCCAGCCGGTAACGCATCAGCTTGTCGTAATCGGGCTCGTCGCGCGTCGTAACGCGCAATTCCGGGATGCCGGTACGCTCGGCCACGTCGATCCAGATCTCCGGCGTGAGCACACCTTCGAGGTCGAGACAGGCGATCATGGGCGGGTCGTTAACCACATTTCGGCCGCCCGCGCTACGCCAGGCGACCCGCACCGCAAAACCCACGGTAGGTGAGCACGCCGCCGTTCTTCCTTGCCCGGGAATCGCCGTCGCGTGCGCTCATCCGCGAGAACCGCAAGTCGGGTCGAACCGCAACCCTCATTGAGCGGTGAGAATCAGCGCGGTGTTGAGGTCGGCCAGGCCGAATGGCGACGGCAGGCTTATGTCCAACGCGGGCACCGACGTCACCAGCCTCACCCCGGATGTCCCCGTGATGGGCGCTAACGGATCGCTGTCGCAGGTAAACCGGACACCGGTGACGGCAATCGCCTGCACCTTGCCGGCCGCCGGCGCGATGCCGGGAAACACGTCCATAATCGTCGACGCCGCGGTTCCCGTTGTCAGTGGACCGCGGTTCGGATCCGTCGTTGGGGGACCGAGGCAGAGGTCGCCCAGGGACCGGATCTCGATGGCCGCGCTCAGGGTCAGGATGGCATCCCCCGCCTGCCAGGACGACGCGCCGAAGGCGCCGAACAGCGGGCTACGACAGACGCCGTCGTGAGGGTCGCCGCTCGGCGCATCCTCCAACACGGCCGCGGTTCCGCTGGCGGCATCGGTGGCTACGCACATCGGATCGCTCGGCGCGGCCGGTACGCATAGCCCGGTTGACGAGTGAAGTTTTCCGCCGTTGCCGAGCGAGCCCGTGCACGCGGCGCCCGTACCGCTGTTGCAGGCCGTGCCGTTGGAGCAATGATCCGTGTGCACCAGGAAGTCCGGACTGGCGAGACCGGGAACGGGCGAACCAAAGCAGTTGAGTACGCCGGTGCCGGCCAGGCCGGACCCGGGCATGGTTGTGTCCTCGACCAGGAAGACGCATGCGGTCCCGACCACGCCATATCCCGGGACGGAAACCGGCAGGGGTGGCAGGGTCGTCTCCGGCACCGAGATTTCGTACTGGCCGGGGCGTAGCCGGCCGTCGACGTTGAGCGTCAGCGTACCGGCTAGGCCGCCGAGCGACAGCGCCCGATCGACCCCCGGTCCGAGCGCCGACAGACCTCGCACTTCGATCTGGCTGTTGGCCGGATCGAGCGTGAACGGGAACTGCTGGCGGCACGCGCACAGGCGTGAGCACAGCCCCGGACAGGCGGCGTCGTCCGTGCCGTCACAGACCTCGGCCGGTTGATTGATCTCGTTGTCGCCGCACTCCGGGTCGACGACCGATGGCAGGCAGATCTCGGCCTCCTTCCGGGTGTCGAACTGCTCGTTCTGACCGAGGCTGTTGCCGATCTTCACTCCGGTGAGTGGCACGTGCTTGAGCTGTTCCTTGGCCGGCTTCGCGGCGTAGCAGAGGTAGTGGCCCTTCGAGTTCTTGACCCCGCCACCGGCATAGTCGGTCGGCAGGCAGAGACGCCTGGGCTTCTTGATGTCGAAAATCTTAGCCGGAGCGGTGAACTGGTCGCCGAGGGTGATCTGCAGGCCCTTGGGGAACTTCGGCTGTCCGTCGGCGATCTTGACGGAGTAACAGGTGTAGTGATCGACGTCGTGCAGCAACGGGTTCGGCGCCGGCGGCGTGATGGCGAAGTCGATGGCCGTCGGCAGCAGAAGGCGGTCGGGCTTCTTGGTCTTCAGCACCAGCTCGCCGAGCGAGTTAACCACCCTGACGGCGAGTTGCGGCACGTGCTTCGGTTCGGTCTTGACCGGCTTGATCGCGTAGCTCTCCAGATGGGTCGCAGCATCGACGATGCCGGTACCGTCGTCGGCCGGGTTGCAGAGGAGAGCGGGTTTGGCGAGGTCGAAAACATCGGGACCGGCACCGGCGAACGCGTCGACCGCCGAGACCCCTGGGACGGGAGTGAACTTGGGTGTGCCGCTACTGCCCTTGACGACGTAACAGAGCATAGGGTCGTCAGGGGCGCCTGCCGGCGTGAAGGCCGACGCTGCACTTGCTGCCAGAAATACCGACACCACCGCCGTTAACCGGATCCGCATACGATCCCCCACCTTCGTTTAGTCGCCCCTGCAACCTGCCGTATAGCCGGTTCCGTGCCGACTTGTAAGCCGAAAATTGTTGGTCGACGAGAAACGGCCGGCCCCGGCTACGAGGGGCGGTGGCCGCCGATCGGCGCTTCCTCTTTCAGGGGTTCGCCCTTCTGGTTCTTCTCCCGCAGCAAATCGATAAGCCTCTGCGGGCCGCCCTGCGCGATGATGTCCTGGAACTGCGAGCGGAAATTCGACACCAGGCTGACTCCCTCGACGATGATGTCGATGATCCGCCACTGGCCTTCCCGTTGTCGCAGGCGATAGTCGACGACGATGTCCTGGGAACCGCCGCCGCGGACGATTCGGCTGAGGACCGTGTAGTCGCCGCGCGCCTCCTCGCGTCCACCGACGATCTGCACCCGTTCGTTCTTGTAGCTATCGATGTTGCGCCCGTAGGTAACCGACAGGTGCTTGCGGAACTCCTGCATGAACTCCTCTTGTTGCGCCGCGGAGAGTCGCTTCCAGTTCTGCGCCAGCACCAGGCGCGACAGGGTTTCGAAATCGACCTGTTGGTAGACGATGTCTTCGATCTGTTTGCGCTTCTCTTCCGACGACAGGCCGTTGTTGCTGAGGATGGACACCACCCTCGTGCTGGTCTCGTCGACCACTTCCTGGGGGCTGAGGGCGGCGGAGCTGCGTGCCGGCAGCCCGCCGTTGACGAGGGCCAGCAGGAACGCGGCGCCGAGCGCGACTCGGCAATACAGTCGTCCGCCCCCGCCGTTCGCCGCCCGCGGAGCGCTTCGCGCCGGCGCTCGCAGCGCCCTATCAGTCCTCGATCTGATAGAGGTCTTCTTCATAATCGGTTTCCTTCCGCGCAGGTTCCGTGGAATCGTCGATCAGCGCCCGCCGCCGCTGGAAGTATGCGTTGCGGACGAACGTGTAGTAGTCGAGCGAGGCGGCCCGGGCGTTTTCGATCTCTTCGAGGAACTGCGCCCGGGCGTTGACGAAGTTCACCGCCGTCGCCGTAGTGGCGTAAAACCAGAAGTCGCCGATGAAGAACGGGTACACGCTCATCAGGTAATCGCCGACGAGGCCGGCCATGTCGCGCGGATTCGACGGCCCAAGCACCGGGAGGACAACGTACGCGCCGGGCGCGAGGCCCCAGTAGCCGAGGGTTTGCCCGAAGTCCTCGCGCTGTCGCTCGAGCCCCCATCCGGTGGCCGGGTCGAAGAAGCCCACCACGCCGACTGTCGTATTCACCACGAACCGGCCCGCGCTCTTCGCGAACGCGACGGGCTTGAGCTGGAGAACGCAGTTGCCCGCCTCGATCGGGAAGAGGACGTTGGCAAAGAAGTTCGAGATCGACCGCTCCGCCAGATCCGGCAGCGCCCAGTGCCACACCCTCGCCGCCGGTTCCATGGCGTAGACGTCCAGGGTGTCGTTGAACCAGAACACCTTTCGGTTCAACGATTCGAGCGGGTCGTAGTCGGGTCGCGTTCGGCTTGCCGCGCACCCGTTCAGTGTCACCAACGCAAGTCCGAGGGTCAACCACCACCAGGCCCCGCCCCCCCTCGTCATTCTTTCTTTTCCTTCCCATCGTTCCCGCCGACGTTGACGTTGTGGACGAGCTTGCCGATCAGGCGTTCGAGGAGCACGGCCGACTCGGTGAAGCCGATCTCCTCGCCGGAGCGCAGAGTCTGATCGTCGCCGCCGACCTGCAGCGAGACGAAGCGATCGCCGAGGATACCCGCGGTCATGATGGATGCCGTGGTATCGACCGGCAGTTGCAGGCTCGCGTCCAGGTTGAGTTCGACGCGCGCCCGCGAGTTCTTGTCCAAGGTGATCGACGACACCTGGCCAACCTTCACCCCGGCGATTTCGACCGGAGCCCGCGGCTTCAGGCCGCCGGTCTGATCGAAGGATGCGAACAGGATGAGGCCACCGTTCGAATTACGCCCGAAGCCGGCGACACTGAAGGACAGGTAAGCTATGGCGCCGAGACCGGCCAGCACGAAAAGCCCGACCAGCAGGTCGCGCGTCGAGGATCGGCTCATGCGGTTACACTCCCCACAGCGCAGTAATGAAGTAATCGAAGATCAGTATGCTCACGGAACCCACCACCACCGTCGAAGTCGTCGCCGCACTTACCCCCGCCGACGTCGGCGCGGTGGTGTAGCCGCGATACGTTGCAATCAGCCCGACGAGAACGCCGAACACGCAGGCCTTCAACAGACTCCCGGCGACGTCGTCGTCGAAAACGACGGCGTTCTCCAGGCCACTCATGTAAGCGCCGCTGTCGACTCCCATCAGTCCGACTCCCACCAGGTAGCCGCCGAAGAGGCCGGCGACGATGAACAAGGCCGAGAGCAAAGGCATGACCGCCACCATCGCCAGCGCCTTCGGTGTGACCACCATGTGCACCGGGTCGACCGACATCATCCGCAAGCCGTCGAGTTGCTCGGTGGCCACCATGGTGCCGATCTCTGCCGTCGTCGCCGAACCTGCACGCCCGGTCGTGAGCAGGGCCGTCAGTACGGGCCCCAGCTCTCGGATGAGACTGAGGCCCACGACCGCACCGAGCGATTCGGTGGCGCCGAAGCGAACCAGCGTGTTGTAGCCTTGCAGTCCGAGCACCATGCCGACGGCGACGCCGCTCACGCAGATGATGACCAGCGACAACACGCCCAGCTTGAAGATCTCGTCGACAAACGGCCGCAGCCGGATCGGCGGCGTGATCACCGACCGCACGATGTGCGCCGCGAAAACCGCCATCCGCCCGAGGTCGTCGACGAATCGCAGCGTGGCCCAGCCGAGATCGTGAACGAACGTCGTCATGCCCCGGCTCCCGGCGCGATCTCCACGGGAAGCTCCACCGCGGCGAGATACTCGTCGATGTCCTCCCTGAGGAAGCTGACGATGCGCGGGTCGGCACTGTCTTGCAGTTCTCCGGGGGTGCCCTGAAACGAGCCGTCGGGAAGCAGCGCAAGGACGTGCGCGGCCATGCGCATCGTCGAGGCAACGTGATGCGAGACGACCACCATGGTCATCCGGTACCGGTCGTTGATGCTGGCGAGTAAAGCCTCGATTCGCCGCGCCGAAATCGGGTCGAGGCCCGAGAACGGTTCGTCGCAGAGAAGAACGATCGGTTTGCGGATGATGGCGCGGGCGAGCGCCACGCGCTTGGTCATGCCCCCGGAAAGCTGCCCCGGCAGCAGCCGGTCGACGTCACTCAGGCCGACCGCATCGAGACAATCGTGCACCACGCCGGCGATTTCCGGCTCTCCCAGATGCATGTGCTCCCGCAGCGGAAACGCCAGGTTGTCGAACACGCTGAGCGAGTCGAGCAGCGCCCCGCCCTGGAACATCATCCCGAGCTTCTGTCGCACCCTGAACAACTGCCGTTCCGAAAGCCGCGTGATGTCCTCGCCGTCCACCAGTATCTGCCCGCTCTGCGGGCGGACCAGTCCGCCGATGAGCCGCAGCACCGTGCTCTTGCCCGAGCCGCTGCCGCCGAGAATGACGGTGATCTTGCCGCGCGGGAACGCGCAACTGAGCGACTTGAACACGGTGCGGTTGCCGAACGCCATGCGGACCCGGTCGAACACGATGTGCGCATCGTCGGTAGGCGGTGGGCTGGGGCGCGCGGCAGTCATAGGACCGGTAAAGCAACGCGGACGAGAAATCCTCTCAATCTAGCCAGATGGCGGCCGCGAAGTCGACCGTGCCGGCGCAGGGTCCGCGCGGCTCTGAATCGAGCACCTCCTGCCAGTCCGCAAGCGCCACGGTCTCCCGTCCAATCGGCCCGGGCAACGGCAGCTCCTGAAAATCGCCGATCGGTCCTTCCAGAACCGCGCGCACGCCGGACCGGACATCTCGCGGACCGAGACGAGTCCAACGTCGATTCGTCCCTGCATGAGAGATCGGTCAGGCCCTGCCTACGGCACCGATTCCACGCGGACGGCTCGCAGCGCGAGCGGCCGGGTGGCGCCGGGAGGCCGCGAAGTATCCTCCAGCAGAATCGCCAGCAGGGGACCCGGCGCCAGGGGATGTGCGCTTGCGACCGCGATCGAGAGGGTTCCCGCGGCGCCGATATGCGCCGCTGCGAGAACGTCAGGGTTGCGGCTCAGCCGCCGCACGCCGCGTACGGCCTGCAGCGCCGGGTCGTAGGCAAGATCGATGTCGACCGCGTGCACGGCGCCCGCGCCGACCAGGGCGACCGGCACGAGCGCTCCGCCACGGCCTCGAGGAAGCGGACGGCCGAGGCGGATATGCCCGTTGCTGCCGGGCGTACTGACGCCGGCACCGGCGGGCAACCAGTTGCCGGTGCAGTCGCCCGCAGGCAGGCCGAGGAAGTCTTGATCGCTGGCGACTGCCGCGAGCGGAGAGAAGGTAATCCGTCCGGGCTGGCAGGCGCCTCCGCCGACGACGGGATTGACGGCGGTCTGATTGGCCGCGGGGGCAGGGTTCGGCAGGAAGAACCAGTCCGAATCGCAAGCGACGGCGACCGGAAAGCGGGCGATGAGACCGACGCTATGTTGCAGGATCAGGGCGGCGTCGAGGGCGCTCAGGCCGCTCGCGGCACTCACGTCGCACGCGAGTTGCTGCTCCGCGGTCAACGTGCGCAGCCCGACCACGGCTTGCAACACGTAGGCGGCGTCGAGCGCCGAGACCGCGCCGTTGAGGCGACCGAGCTGCCGCGGCGTGACGCTCAGTGTGCCGGCGGGAACCGCGGCGAAACTGTACGCGCCGCCGGCGCCGGTGGTTGTGCTGCCGGTCGTATCTCCCGTCAGGGCGACGGTGACTCCGTCGAGGCCGGCTCCCGACGGCTCGTGGCGAACCTGTCCGGCGACCGCGACCGTAACCGCCGTGGGCGACGGGCTCGGGGTTCGCGTCGGCGAACTGGTGCGCGTGGCCGAGGGAAGCGGCGTCGACGTCGCCGTCAGCGACGGCGTGAGGGAGGGAGTGGATGCCGCCGCGCGTTCGTAAGCGCCGATGTCGTAGCCGTTACCCTGGGGCCGTGGCTGACCGTCGAGGTCGGTGGGCAGGTCGGCCACCACGGTCCCGGCATCGATAGCGGGGCTACCGGCCTTCAGGCGGTAGTTCGCCATAATCGTATCGGTGAAAACCGCGCCGGCGGCGGCGACAATCGAGTGAGTGTCGAACCCGAGCGCGCGCCACTCGGTCAGGGAGAGGAAATCCACGTCGTCGGAGAAGACGGTGGTCACGATGTTG
Source organism: Candidatus Binatia bacterium (assembly GCA_023150935.1). Taxonomy (NCBI): domain Bacteria; phylum Candidatus Binatota; class Binatia (SeqCode); species Binatia bacterium. The sequence goes on from JAKLJW010000018.1 coordinate 47,141, forward strand.
TAGTCGGAAACCAGCCCGGCGAAGCTCGATGCCTCGACTTCGAGGCTACCGCGCGAACCGAGATGGAGGAGGATGTTGTTCAAGACGGCGTTATTGACGCTGCCGTTGCGCAGCACGATGGCGAAGCGGCCGTTCGAGGCCTGGACGATAGTGTTGCCGACGATCCGATTGTCGCGGGTGCCGTAGAGGTTGCTGCCTTCCCCGTCGTCCCAGCCCGCGATGCCGCTGGCGTGGTTGTCGTAGAGCAGGTTGTTGCGAATCGCAGAAGAGCGCACGGAAGCGAGATTGATGGCCGCACCGCCGCCGGCGCCGTTGCCGTGGATGACGTTGGCCTCGATGGTGGCGTCTTCGATGATGCCGTCGCCTTGCGGATCGTTGGGGTCGTCTCCCAGTAGCAGGGGATCGGCGTTGAGCTGAATGCCGGAGGCGCGGTTGTCGTGGACGCGGTTGCGGCGCACGGCCGGGCGGTCGCCGCTGTTCGAGACGTAGATACCGTGCTCGACGGCCGAGAAGGACGTTTCGTTGTCTTCGATGACGAGGTCGCGGGCGAAGCCGGTGAAGATGCCCCAGCGCGAGTTGTGGTGGCAGTGGCAGTTGCGGATCTCGACGCCGGTGGAATTGGCGTCGGGTTCGCCCTGCACGGCGATTCCGGCGCGGGTAGCGTTGGTGCATTCGAAGCCGTCGAGGACGACGTAGTCGACGTTGCGCACCCAGATGTTGTCGCCGTTGCTGTTGGCTGCACCGGGCGCGTTGACGACGACCCCCGGTTGCGCCGTAAAGCGCACGGGAGCCAGGGCCGTGCCGGTGTTGCGGGTGCGGAAACCGACGTACGTGCCCGGGACGACGATTACGGTGTCGCCGGCGGCGGCCACGTCACCGGCCTTCTGCAGCGTAAGCCAGGGCAGAGCCTGGGTGCCGGGGTTGGTGTCGAGCCCGGTCGGTGCGACGTAGTAAGTGGCGGCGCGGACGGCTGCGGATGGAAGGCAGACGGACAGGAAAAGGCTGAGGCAGAGACTGCTGATGCAGCGATGGTTCATCGCAGGGGTTCAAATTGCAAGTCACGTACCGCCATTCACTTCGCCTCTGACCCTGCGGGAACGAAGCGTACGCGAAAGACCTTCGGCCAGAACTTGCCGGTGACGAGGAATGTATCGGAGTCGGGATCGTAAGCGATGCCGTTCAGGACATCGGCCTTGCGGCGCTCGGCGGCGCCGAGCAGATCGGGCAGGCGGATGCGCGCCGTGACCCGCCCACTTTGCCGGTCGATGCGGACGATGTCGTCGGTTTCCCAGACGTTGGCATAGACGTTGGTGCCGACGCATTCGAGTTCGTTGAGATTCTGCACCGGCCGGTTCTGCTCGGTGACGAGGATGACGCCGCTGGCGTCGAAATTACGCGGATCGCGGACGAACAGCTTGTGGCTGCCGTCGCTCATGACCAGGTTCCGGCCGTCGAAACACAGACCCCAGCCTTCGGTCGGATACGCGAACCGTTCGCGCTCGGCGAACGTGTCGGCGTCGTAGACGAAGGCGACGTGGTTCTGCCAGGTTAACTGAAAGAGCCGTTGGTCGACGATGGCGATGCCCTCGGCAAAGTAAGGCTTCGGCACGTCGATGCGCCTGAGGACTCGCCCGGTGACCAGCTCGACCTCGCGCAGACTGGAACGTCCGACAAGTCCGGTACTCTCGTAGAGCTTGCCGTCGTGCAGGAGGAGTCCCTGCGTGAATGCGGCCGGATCGTGCGGATAGGTGGCGACGATTTCCGCCCGCATCCTCTCCGGGACGCCTGTGGAGTCGGCGGACCCGCCCGAACCCCACAGGAGCGCCGCACATGTTACGAGCCACCCGACCCGACGTACCCGGCTTCCGTACGCGGCCGTCGGAGCGACCGGGAACATTGCGTGAGCGCTGTCCACGAACGGCCCCTACACCTTCGTCCCGGCCCTCGCAACGTCGCCGGCTCGCGTCGCCGTCGGGCAAACCGCTTGCCTGGGCGCCACACCGGGGTTAGCTTCCGGCGCCTGTGACCGAGACCCGGTTTATCGAAGTGGCGCGCTATCGAGTCATCTGCGGCGACTGCGACCCGATGCGCATCATGTACAACGGAACATACCTGCGTCTGTTCGAGATCGGCTGGACGGAACTCCTGCGCGTCATGGGTACGCCTCTGGCGGAGTTCGTTGCCCAGGGCCGTTATCTGGCGGTCGTCGACGTCCAGTGCCGCTATCTCAGGCCGGCACGTTACGATGACGTGGTCGTCATTCGCGCTGCCATGCCCGGGGTCAGTGCGGCGCGTCTCGAGATCCAGTACGAGCTGGTTCGCGAAGACGGCGAAATGCTGGCCGGCGGCCGCACCGTACACGCCATCGTCGACGACGACGGACGCCCACACCGGATACCCGAGGCCGTCCGCGCCGCGGCCCGGCGGTTCGCCGCGGACTGAGCGCCGTAGTGGGTGGGAGAAGGCCTTTTGGGGGCCGGGGGTTTGGGGGCGTGAGGGCGTGGGGGGGGGCGGTAATGGTGGCGAGTCAGGCCGTGGCTTCGGCCACGGTTGTCGAGTGCGTCGGCGGTGACGGCGAGGACGTTCGGCAGGGCCGTCGAGACCAGCTCGGGCAGTCCCGCGCCGTTGACCAGATAGAACCAGGGATTGAAGGTCGGCGCGCTGCTGCCGGCGGCTCAAGCGGAGCGTGTTCGGCTGTTTGCCCTGTTCAAGAACCTTGACGGGTCTCTCGGAATTGTACAGAGTTCCTGTACACCATGGCGATTCAAGCGACATACACCCGGGCACGGGCGGAGCTGGCGAAGTTGTGCGATGCCGCGGCAAGAGACAACGAGGTGGTGATCATCACCCGTCGCGGGGCTGATGACGTCGCGCTCGTCTCTGCCGCGGAGTTCCGCAGCTTGCAGGAGACGGCGCATTTGTTGCGCTCACCCCGCAACGCCGAACGACTCCTGAAGGCTTTGGCGCGGGCCCGAGCCCGCGGGGGACGGCCGCGGTCGGTCGGCTCGCTACGGCACGAGGTCGGGCTTGACGAGAAAGGCGACTGACCGTGATGCGGTCTTCCAGCCCGAGTTCCGCGAAGACTTACGGTACTGGGTTGAGAACGACCGTCGCGTTGCCCTTCGCGTTCTCGATCTGGTCGAGGCGGTCTTGCGAGACCCGTTTCGCGGTATCGGCAAACCAGAACCGCTTCGCCATTTGGCGCCCAACACCTGGTCGCGCCGAGTCACGCAGGAGCATCGTCTGGTCTACCTGGTGCGCGCCGACCGAATCGATTTCCTGCAAGCTCGTTATCACTACTGAGCCGTGGCCGAAAAGGCCGCGCGGGCGGGCCGGCTCGAGCGCCGCTGTTTGTCGCCACCGTCGTTGCGCCGTCGGCTCAGCGCCATGCCGTTTGGCGGCGCCTGACCCGGCAAGGCCGTCTCTGTCAGGATTGTCATTACTGCGGTAATGTGCGATACGGGGTGCATGGTGCTCGCACAGTCGAAGGTGACCGCGCAGGGACAGATTTCGGTTCCCGCGGAGGTACGGCGGAAGCTGGGGCTCGGCCCCGGTTCCGTGTTGGAATGGGACGAGGACGGCGAAAGGATCGTGGTCCGCAGGGCAGGTCGATACAGCTCGGAGGAGATTCATCGGCAGTTGTTCGTCGAGGCTCCGAAACCGCGCAGCCTGGCTGAACTCAAAGAAGGAATTCGGCGCCACATGCGGAAGAGGCATGCGCGCAGTTGATACCAACGTCCTGGTGCGTCTCATCGCCCGCGACGATCCGAAGCAGATGACGGCGGCGGAGTCGTTCGTGGCGAAGGGTGCCTGGATATCGCATCTGGTTCTCGCCGAGACGCTGTGGGTCCTGGAGTCGGTTTACGAGCTCGACGCGGAACAGCGCGCCACCGCCGTCGACATGCTTCTGAATCATCGGAGTCTCACGCTCCAGGATGCGGACGTAGTCACGGCGGCGCTGGCGCACTTTCGACACAAGCCATCGCTTGGCTTTTCCGATTGCCTCGTTCTGGAGATTGCCCGGAAGGCGGGACATGTTCCCCTCGGAACCTTCGATCGTGATCTCGGGAAACTCGATGGCGCCGAGCGGCCATGATCTGTCGAGCCGGACCGGCGGCTCGAGCGGACCGCGAGGACGCAGCGAAAGAGCTGTCCCTGGACGAGCATCGCCACATGCAGGTCGCACTGATGCTCCGCCCGGAGCAGGGCGCGGTCATCCGGGGCTCCGGTGACCTTCGTAAGATCAGATGTCGCCGCGGTGGCCTGCAGGTTCTGAGAAAGAACCCAGAGCGAGTGGACCTCCGGGTACGTAGGCGCCTGCCGAAGGACGACAACCTGCCGCCGGAAGAAGGGTGGTGCCGGGATCGTTGGCGACGGGCGGGGTCGGGGTCGCTATCGGTATCGGTATCGATCTCCCCCGCGACGGGCTCGGCACCCGTGGCCAAAGCCACGACCTGCCTCGATGCCGATACGCCCTCAGGCCTCGAAACCCCAGGCCCCCACGCCCTCAAACCCCCAGGAGCCCCGCTCCCGCCGGGTCTAGCGATGTCGTGCCAGTTCCAGAGCGCGCTCGACGGTTGGGATGCCTGGGCGTCCGCCGAGACGCTCGCACTTGAGCGCTGCCGCGGCTGCCGCGAAGCGCAGGGTCTCGCCGGCATCCCAGCCCTGCAGGAGTCCGTAGATGCTGCCCGCATGAAAAATGTCCCCCGCCCCCGTGCTATCCACAACTCGGACCCGATAGGCGGCAATGTAGTGCATCCTCCCGTTGACCAGTGCCAGGGCGCCGCCGGCGCCCAGCGTCACGCCGACGAACCACGGCCCCCGGCGGGCCGCGTCACGCAGGGCACGACGCAGGTCGGATTGCCCGGTAAGCCGCTCGACGAACTCCCGCGCGGTGATCAGCACGTCGGTCACCGCCAGTAAAGCCTCGATGCCGGGCCCGGGCACGTCGACATCGAGAACGGTCAGCACCCCCGCCGCCCGCGCCCACTGCGCCGCACGCACCGCCGTCTGCGCGTCGGCGGCATCCATCAACAACACCCGCCCGGCGGTCAGCAGCGTTTGCGGCAGCTCTTCGTCCGCCAGGGCCATGGCCGGCACCCCGGCCCCGAGCACCGACCGCTCGCCGCTGACGCCGTCAATGAGAATCACGGCGACCGGGTGGCGCGTGTTCCGCCTCACCAGGGTCGCCGTCACGTCCACACCCTCGGCCGCCAACGCACTGCAAGCCACCACGCCGCCTGGATCGTCGCCGAAGGCGCCGACATACGCGGTACGCAACCCCCAGCGCTGCAAGGCCACGAGCGCCGTCGGGACCTGCCCGCCCGGCTGCTGGTCGTAGGCCACCAGCGCCTGCTTCGAGTCCAGCCGCGGGTGGCGCTCGACCACGCACAGGTGATCGATGCTGTTCAGCCCGAACCCGACGACGTCGAACTGCCGACCCGCGGGTAGGATTAGTCCCGCCCGTACCTTTCGGGTCATTGCTTCACCACGCGTGCGGTGAACGGCACCTCGACCCGCGCCTGGTCCCCCGCGTCGGTGTCGATCACCACGCTGCCCTGAAAACGTCCCGGCGGAAGTGGGCGCACCGCGCTGCCCTCGAGCCGGGCCGTGACGCGATAGCGACGGCCCGGTCGCATGGTTTCCGTATCCACTCGCCCCACCGCCGGCTCCATTCTGGCTCCGGTTATCGACACCGCCCGATTCGTGGTGCTCCGGATTTCCACGACCCGCGTGGCCTCCGCGTCGGCGGCAACGCGTCCGAAGTCGATCTTCCGCGGCGACCATGCAACCGCCCCGTCGACGATTCCCGCCACCTTCACGTCCAACATCGGAACCGCCTCCTGACCTGTCGCCACGCGCACCGTGGTCGCAAACGGCCCCAGCGGCGCGGCGCGGTCGATCCTGAGCCGGAGCTGTGTCCCCCGCATGTCGGCCGGCATGTCCCGCGGCGCGAGCGGCGCCAGTGTCGCACTGACGACGCGACTGTCCACTTCCACCGGTCCGAACCGGCCACGGGAATCCCGCGGCGCGAGCAACCTGGTCGCCATGTCGATTTCCTGATCGCGTTGCACATGGCCGAGGTACACCGCCGCCGGCTCCGCGATCGCCACCGGTCGAACGTCGGCAGTGAGCGTCAGCGTCGTTGCCGGCTGTCCCGGATCGTTGGCGTAGACGGTGACGGTGCGCGACAGCGCTCCGGCGACCTGCAGGGTCGAGCACCGCAACTCGATCGTACCCTCGGCGCCCGGCGCCAGCACCGTCGCCGTCGTCGCCGCCTCGCACTCGCAACCGGCCTGCGGCGGCTCGACGAGCAAGGGCATGTTGCCGGCATTGCGGAAGGTGAAACGTGCGGCGACCGAATCGCCCTGCCGCACGGTGCCGACGTCGTACGCGGTAGAGGCAAACACCAGGCGCGGCGGCAACCGGCCGCCGCCGTCCCGGTTGGGGGAACAGCCGCCGGCCACGATCGCGCCGAACACCGCGCTCAACGCCAACCGGAATCGTACGGTCATGGAGGACTACGGCAGTTGCGCGACGATGCGCGTCGGACCGCCGCTACCCCCGGCGATCTTCATGGGTAACGCGATGAACGTCGCGCCCCGGGCCGGAAGCCGATCTACGTTGGCGACGTTCTCGAACGCCGGCTTGTTCGCGCCGTTGATGATGCGGTGCACGGCGAAGTCGGTCGATGGGCCATGATCGATGCTGGCGGTGTCGACCGCAATGGCCGCGACGTCACGTTGCGCGACCAGGAACTCCGCCGCCTCCGACGAGAAGCCCGGAAAGTGCAGGTTGGCGGTATCGCCCTGCCGATCGGTACCCAGATACCGCTTGCGATTGCCCCAGTACTGTCCCCATCCGCTGAACATGACGACGATCGCTCCCGGCGGGATGCGCCCGTGCTCGGCTTCCCAGGCTGCAAGGTCGGCCACCGTGAGGCGGTAGTCTCGATCGGCGGCCGCCTGCCGGCGCACATCGACCACAACGGCGGGCCCGATACCCGCCCGCAACGGCACCTGATCGGCGGTGTCCTTGTCGCGCCCGAAGTGGATCGGCGCATCCATATGAGTGCCGCCATGCTCCGCCAGACAGAGGTTGTTGGCGGCGTACCAGTAGCCGCCCGCGGTCGGACCGTATGCGACACGCTCGAGGCTGAACGATTCTCCGGTCGGCCAGTAGATCGTGTCGGGACCGAACGCGTACGAAAGGTCGATGAGCCGGTCGACGTGCAGCGCGGAGGTATCCGGGCGGTGCGAAGCGCAGCCCGCGCCCGTGCCGGTTGCGGCAATCGCTCCGGCCAGGACGAGCAGCGTCCAAACCGAAACGCGGATTGCGCCCGCCCGTGCGTGCGGTAGACCGTTCGGTTTCCGTTGGTCCGCTTCCACTGAGTGCTCCCCGTTTCGGGTTCTTTCGCCGCGGTCGGCGTCGTCGCGGAGGCTAGGTAAGCCTCGCTGAGGAGTCAACGCGGAGCGGGGGTGCGTTCCGACGCTTGCTCGCGAAGCCATACTTCGACCGCCCCGTCACCGCCCGTCGGGTCGGGGAGGCGGCGATAGCGTTCGACCAGCGCGGCACCCTCGCGTTCGAGCCAGCGCGGCACCACCTCGCGCAGGACGCCCCGGCCGCCCGGGCTGCCGTGCCCCTTGCCGTAAACGATCCGCACGCACCGATCGCCGTGTTGCCGGGCGTGCCTGAGAAAGCCCTCGACCTCGGCGAGCGCGTCGCGCACTCCGTAGCCGTGCAAGTCGAGCGTCGGGACCACACCCAGCAACTCCCTGATCGCCGTTCGCAGTTCCCTCAGCCAGCGCATACGCCGGCAGTCTGGGGCATCGTGGCCCCGGTTGTCGAGGCCGCGGCCTTGCGGCAACTGGGGGCCGCTGGTAGCTCTGCGGCGATGCAAACCGTGGCCGCCTCATCGACGTCGTCGAGCACCTTCCACACGCTGGCGCAGGCCGTCCTCGACGGAGCCGGCGTCACCCGTGCCGAAGCGGCATCCGTTCTGGCGGCACCCGACGGTGCCCTGGTCGATCTCTTGTACGCCACCTTCCGAATTCGCGAACGCTACCACGCCAGGAAGGTGAAGATCTGCGTCCTGAAGAACGCGCGTAGCGGTCTGTGTCCGGAGGACTGCAACTACTGTTCGCAGTCCGCGGTGTCGGAAGCGGCCATCCCGCGCTATCGGCTCGACTCGGTCGAGGATCTGAAGCTGGCCGCGCGCCGTGCCGTCGAGACCGGCGCGCGCCGCTATTGCATGGTCACCAGCGGCCGTGGTCCGAGCGCCCCGGACATCGAGCGCTTCATGACCGCCGCGCGCGCGATCAAGGCCGAATTCCCGCAGCTCGAGCTGTGCGTCTCGCTGGGGCTGATGACCGAGGCGCAGGCGCGGGAGTTAAAGGCCGCCGGTATCGGCTACGTGAATCATAACCTCAACACGAGCCGCCGTTTCTATTCCCAAGTGTGCAGCACGCACACCTACGACGAGCGGGTCGAGACGGTGCGCAGCGTCAAGCGCGCTGGCCTGCACACCTGTTGCGGCGGCATCGTGGGAATGGGCGAGAGCGACGACGACCTCGTGGATCTGGCCTTCGCTCTCGGCGAGCTGCAAGTCGACTCCCTGCCGGTGAACTTCCTGCACCCGATCGACGGTACCCCGCTCGGCGAACGGCGCGACCTGACGCCGGGGAAGTGCCTGCGGGCATTGTGCCTGATGCGCTTCACCAATCCGCGCAGTGAAATCCGCGTGGCCGGCGGACGCGAGCTTAATCTGGGTTGGTTTCAGGCTCTGGCGCTGTATGCCGCCAACTCGATCTTCGTGGAGGGGTACCTGACCACTCCCGGCCAGGCAGCGGCCGAAGCGCAGCGGATGATCACCGACATGGGCTTCGAGGTGGAAGCCGTCGAAACCGAGGAGTGAACGCCGGCCGCATCCGCGGCCGATCTCGACCCGGGCGGTGTCTTGCCGGACGTCCGCGGGCGGCTTCGAGCGGGGTTGCCGCAATCAGCGCTCGACGGCGGCCAGCGCGCCGGCGAAGTCGTCGAGTAAGTCTTCGATGTCTTCGATGCCCACCGAGACGCGCACCAGACCGTCGCCGATGCCGGCGCGCTGCCGTTCGGCGGGGCTCATCTTGCGATGCGACGTACGGCTGGGAATGCACACGAGGCTCTCCACGCCGCCGAGGCTCAACGCCGGCATGACCAGGCGGAAGCCGGCCAGCACCTCGTCGACGCGTGCGGCCGCGCGCAGCTCGAAAGCGAGCATGCCGCCGAAACCCCGCATCTGGCGCGCCGCAACGGCGTGGTCCGGATGATCGGGCAGTCCCGGATAGTGAACCGCCTCGACCGCCGGGTGTTGGCGCAGGAACTCCGCCAGGGCGGCGGCGTTGTCGTTGTGCTGTTTGACGCGTAACGCGAGCGTCTTGAGCCCGCGCTCCAACAGGAAACACGCGTGCGCGTCGAGCATGCCACCGTGGTTGACGGCATATTCGGTGACGCGCGCGATGACGGCTCGCGAGGCGACGACGAAGCCGGCATTCAAGTCGCTATGCCCGTTGAGGTACTTCGTCGCGCTGTGGATGACGACGTCGATGCCGCTGGCCAGCGGGTTCTGGTTTATCGGGGTGGCAAAAGTGTTGTCGGCGACCGTGAGCACCCCGTGGGCACGCCCGAGCTGCGCGATGGCGTCCAGGTTCACGACGCGCAGCAGGGGGTTGGACGGGGACTCGACGTAAATCACCCGGGTTTCGGGCCGTATTCCCGCCGCGAATTCGTCGACCGTGCTCGCAAAGGATATGGCGACGCCGATCCGTTTCAGCTCCTGGGTAAGAAGGAATGTGCCGCCGTACAGTTCGGTCTGGAAGATCACATGATCGCCGGGCACGAGACGGGAGACCAGCAGGGTGGCGATGGCTGCCATGCCGGAACCGAACACAAGCGCCGCTTCCCCCTCCTCCAGGGCGGCGATCTTGTGCTCGACAACGCGCTGGTTCGGCGTGTTGAAATAGCGCGGGTAGTAGTTCTCGTTGTCGGGGTTGGGGAAGGCATACGCCGTCGACGTAAAGATGGGACTGCACGCTCCACCGGTGCGCTCGTCGTGATACGTGCCGGCGTGGATGCACAGTGTCGACCGCCGCATGGGGCGCTGCCCGGTTGTCTGCATGGCCATGCCGTGTCCCTTCTCTCCGAGAACGCCAGGGACGTCGGCTGCGGATGTCCTCCCGCTGACGACTCGCCTCGCGTCCTCCGGCGGCCCTCTTCTTATCTTTGAAGAGTCCAGAGATCGACCCGGGGCGCGCAAAGAATCATTGACGATTTTGCCACGATGGTGGTACGGATCGGTTACTTCTGTGCGGTGTTGGGAGGGGGCCACCTCCGGAACCGTAACAGGCGTTAACGCATCGGACCGTGATCGGGGGAAACATGCGGCACACCATCATGCGGGTTGTGGCGTTGGTTGTCGTCGTGGCGGCCGTTCCGGCGACATCCATGGGTGACAAAGACGCTCCGGCAGCCGTGCGACAGGCAGTCGATGCGCTGGTCCGCGCCGCCGGCGCGCCACTGCGCGTGCGACTCGCTCCCGCAACCGGCACCGCGGCACTTGTTTCAGCTCCTGCAGGCGGGGGCATCCCGGTCGCGACGGCGGCTTCCGCGCCCGCCCCCGAGCGGGCGCGCGCCTTTCTCGGAACGTACGGGGCTGCGCTCGGTCTCGGGCCGGACGACGAAGTCGCCGTCGATCGCATCAGTGGCAGCGACGAGGTCGGCCTCGAGCACGTCCGGCTGCAGCAGATGGTCCGGGGCGTGCCGGTAACCGGGACGCGCATCGGCGTGCACCTGCGCAATGCCGCGGTGACTGCGGTCACGGCGAAGACGGTGCCCGACGCGGCGACGGTCGATACCACGCCGGTGGTCAGCGCCGCCGACGCCTTGTTGGTTGCCGAACGCCTGCTGGCCGAATCTCTCGGAGAAGCCGCCGGACAGCTTGCCACACCGCGGCTGGAGATCTTCAACCGCGGCTTGCTCGAGGGCGGCATGGGCCGCTCTCGACTCGCCTGGTTTGTCGAAGCGAGCACCCCATCGCGTCTGGAGTATATCTGGGTTGACGCGCAAACTGCGGAGATCCTGCTGCACTTCAACCAGCGGCCCGATGCACTGAGTCGATTGATTTACGATGCGGGAAACTCCGGTGTTCTCCCCGGAACGCTGGTACGTGTTGAAGGCGACCCGGCGACGGGCAACGCCCTCGTGGACAATCTCTACGACTACACTGGCGCCACGTACGCTTACTTCCTCAGCGAGCATGGCCGCGACAGCTTCGACGGCTTCGGGGCATCGATGATCGGCAGTGTGCGCTACTGCGCCCCGGGCTGCGGGTGCCCCTGTCTCAACGCCTATTGGAATGGCGCGCAAACGATCTACGGCGAGACATTCGCGGTCGAGGACATCGTGGCTCACGAGTGGACCCACGGCGTAACGCAGTACGAGGCCGGGCTATTCTATTACATGCAGTCGGGCGCGTTGAACGAGTCGTACTCCGACGTGTTCGGCGAGACGGTCGATCTGTTGTCGCCCGGGGGCAACGACGCCTCGGACGTTCGCTGGGCGATCGGCGAGGACGTTTTCCCGCCACTCCGCGGCTTCCGCAACATGATGGACCCTCCGCTTCGCTCCGATCCGGGCCGCGTCGGCGATATCCGCTGGCTGATTTGTAACGATGGGTCGATCGACGCCGGTGGTGTGCACTCCAACAGCGGCATCAACAACCATGCTTACGCGCTCATGGTGGACGGAGGCACGTACAACGGCTTCACCGTCATCGGCATCGGCCTCATCAAGGCCGGCAAGGTCATGTACCGTGCGCTGACCCAATACCTCGCACCGACCTCGACCCTCGCCGACAACGACGCCGCGATCCGTCAGGCGTGCAGCGACTTGATCGGCGTGGCCGGCATCAGCTCCGCAGACTGCGTCGAGGTTGGCTACGCGCTCGACGCCGTCGAGATGGCCGAACCATGGCCGTGCCTGGGGCCGGGGTGCGCCGCGACTCCATCGCAGTACTGCGAGGCGCCCGGCAAGTCTACGCTGCGGTTCAAACAAGACCCCGGCGACTCGACGAAGGACACGTTCACGTGGAAGTGGCTGAAGGGTACCGCCGCGCAAGCCGACTTCGGCGACCCGGTGGCCGGCGATCCTCAGTATGCCCTCTGCGTGTACCGTGACGGCACTTTGGCGACAACGGCAACCGTCGATCCCGGCGGCAGTTGCGACGGTGACCCGTGCTGGTCGGTTAGTTCGAACGGGACGTACAAGTACCGCCTGCGCAACGGCAACGGCGACAGCATCGCCAGCGTCAAGCTGGTCCCCGGGACTGGAACCGCAAAGGTGCAGATTAATGGCAAGGGTAGCGGGCTGGACATGCCGGGGCCGCTGCCCCTCGGCTACAGTTCGGCGATTACAGTGCAACTGGGCCGCAGTTACGCCGGCCGGTGCTTCAGCGCCACTTACCCAGCGCCAGCGCGCACCAACTCGGGATCGAGGTTCAGCGACTCGATTCCGTGAGCGGAGGGAGTTGATGCGGGCGAAACGGTACGGGTGGTAGGTCGTGCTCAGCGGGTGGGCTGTGCGTCACGAAACACGAACCGGGAGACCATGTCGGACACCGCTGCCACCGCGGCGTCGAGGTCCGCGCCGGCTGACCCGAGCACGAGACGCGACGCGGTCCACTCGACGGCGGTGTAGGTAACGAATGCCGCCGTCTCGATGTCGTCGATGCGCAGCCGTCCCTTGGCGCGCAACGCCGCAAACAGTGCCGTCAGTGCCGAGCGCACGCGCTGCTCGCTACGTTCCACGGCCTTGCGGAATTCCGGGTCCTTGAAGTAGCGCTCCCACAGAATGCGCTGCATGCCCGGATTGAAGGTCCGCGTATGGAACAGCGCGTCGATCAGCGATCGCACACTGGCGAGCGGGTCGGCGTCGCGCCACAACGCGGGGTCGAGCCGCTGAATGGTGTGGTCGACGATTTCGGCGGTTGTGGACTGCAGGACCTCGAGCAGGATGGCGCGTTTGTCCGGGAAATATCCGTAGAGGGTTCCGACGGCGACCCCTGCCTGGCGGGCAATCGCCACCGTCGTGGTGCGGTCATACCCCTGGGCCTCGAAACAGCGCACGGCACTGGCGAGAATTTGTTGTCGGGTCCGCCGGCTCCGCTCCTGCTGCGGGGTCCGCAGGCCGCGGCGCACGTTGCGCTTGGTCGTGGCTCGCACCCGGCGCATCCTAGCACCCCGAGACGACGGGGCACAGAAAGCGGGTGATCCATATCAGTGAAAACTGAACCTAACGTCATATTCGGATATGCCTTGACTCAGTTTGATCGTGCCGGTACGGTCGGGTCGGCTAGCAGTTGGCATGTTCCGGGGTTGTCCCCGGCTAGAAAAGGAGACGGACCCATGGCCAGCGCCCCCGTGATCCCATCGGCACCGCGAACGGATGCCGAGTTGGAAACCATTCTCACCTCCTTCGATACGAACTACACGTGGAAATACGGGACCGTGAAAGACGGCCTGCGTGACCTCTACGAGAAGGCCAAGCGGGAGCAGTGGAACGGCACCACGCAGCTCGCGTGGAACACGCACGTCGACCCCGAAAGCGAGATCATCCCGCAGGCCTTCAACCCGCTCGACGACTACGGTCCGTACAAGCAGCTCAGCATCAAGCAGCGCAAGCACATGCGGCACGCGACGCTGTCCTGGCAGTTGTCGCAGTTCCTGCACGGCGAGCAGGGCGCACTGATCGTCGCCTCTCAGTTGGTCGGGGCGGTGCCGTGGATCGACGCCAAGTACTATGCCTCCACGCAGACCATGGACGAGGCGCGCCATGTCGAGGTGTTCGCGCGCTACGTGCAGTCCAAGCTGGAATGGGAGTGGCCGATCAACGTCAACCTGAAGAAGCTGCTCGACTCCATAATCTGCGACCAGCGTTGGGACATGAAGTACCTCGGCATGCAGATCCTGGTCGAGGGGCTGGCGATGGCCGCTTTTTCCAGCATGTATCAGATGGCCCGCGAGCCGCTGGTCAAGGACCTGTTGCACTACGTCATGAAGGACGAATCGCGCCACGTGGCTTTCGGAGTACTGTCGCTGCGGGACTTCTACACCGACATGCCCGAGAACGAACGGCGGGTGCGCGAGGAGTTCGTCATCGAGGGCTGTACGCTTATGCGCGACCGCCTGCTCGCGTTAGAGGTTTCCCGCTACATGGGGTTCAACGTCGACGAGGTGCGCCAGCTAGTGCTCGCGTCGCCGGTGATGAAGATGTTTCGGCAGGCGCTGTTTTCGCGCATTGTTCCGAACATCAAGAAGCTCGGGCTGCTGACCCCCCGCGTGCGCTCGGCGTTCGAAGAGCTCGAGATCATTCATTTCGAGACCCACGATCCGGAAGCGGCCGACCGGGAGTTGGGCCTGGGGTAGGGCGCGCCGCCGCGCCTTGCCCCCGAAGCCGCGGCATCTCCTTTCCACGGCCGTCCGAACGCGGGCGGCTGGCGGTGCGGAAACCCATTTGGCGTCCGTCGTGGATGTAAGCTACATTCGGACACCAATTGCAGTTTCCAAGGAGTTCCGTATGGCTACCGCGAAATCGTCCCGGCCGGCATCGATCGGTCTTGCTGCCGCCCCCGAAGGGGAGGCGGGCGGCGCCAGGACCGCCGCGCCGCACCCACTGGCCGGCACCACCATGAGCAACGCCGACATCCTCGTTCAGGTGCTCGCCGACGAAGGTGTCGATACGGTGTTCGGGTACAGTGGCGGGGCCATCCTGCCGACTTACGATGCCATCTTTCGTTATAACGATGGTCACCCCGGAGCGGAGATCAGGCTGATTGTCCCTGCCACCGAACAGGGCGCCGGATTCATGGCCGCCGGCTTTGCGCGGTCCAGTGGCCGCGTCGGCGTCGCGGTGGTGACCTCCGGGCCCGGCGCCACCAACACGCTCACCCCGATTCGCGACTGCCAGGCCGATTCCGTGCCGATGGTCCTGATCACCGGCCAGGTGCCGCGCGCCGCCATGGGCAGCGACGCTTTCCAGGAAGCGCCCGTGTTCAACATCATGGCCGCCTGCGCCAAACATGTCTTCCTCGTCACCGACGAAACCAAGGTCGAAGCGGTGATGCGCAGCGCCTTCGACATCGCGCGCAGCGGACGCCCCGGTCCGGTCGTGGTCGACCTGCCGCGTGACGTCCAGCTACTCCGGCACGTGTTCAAGGGCTCCGGCTTGCTGCGTATGCGCGGCTACGAAGAGCGTCTGCACGAATTGAAGAACGCAACGCTGTCGCCGGCCGACGCGGAGGCCTTTTATGCCCTGCTGGCACGGTCCGAGCGCCCGCTGATCTACGCCGGCGGCGGAGTCATTAACGGCGACAGCGCGCCACTCCTGCGCGCTTTTGCGGAGCGCTTTCGGATCCCCGTGGTAACCACCCTGCTCGGTATCGGCGGCATCGACACCACAAACGAGCTGTGCCTGCACATGCTCGGCATGCACGGTACGGCGTACGCGAACTATGCCGTCGAGGACTGCGACTTCCTGTTCGCCGTCGGCGCCCGCTTCGACGACCGCGTCGCCGGCAAGGTCAAGGAATTCGCGCCGAACGCAAGGATCGCCCACCTCGACATCGACGCATCGGAAATCGGTAAGGTCAAACGCGTCGATTGGGCCCACGTTGCCGACGCCCGCCGCGGACTGGAGCAACTGATCGAAGCCGGCGCCGGCTTCGAAAAGGACTTCAGCCGCTGGCTCAAACACGTTCGCGCCCTGAAGCAGAACCACCCGCTCAACTGGGACCGCGAGTCGCGCCTTATCCAGGCCGAGTACGTGCTCTCCACCTTGAACGAGATCACCCGGGGCGAAGCCATCGTCAGCACGGGTGTCGGTCAGCACCAGATGTTCGCCGCCCAGTACCTCGACTTCGTTCACCCGCGCACCTGGTTAACCTCGGGCAGCATGGGGACGATGGGGTTCGGACTCCCGGCAGCCATCGGCGCCCAGCTTGCCAACCCCGACAAGCTCGTCATCGACGTCGACGGCGACGGCAGCATCCGCATGAACCTGGGCGAACTGGAAACCCTCACGACGTACGACATCCCAGTGAAGGTGCTCCTCCTCAACAACCTCGGCGACGGCATGGTCCGGCAGTGGCAGGATCTCTTTTACGCCAACCGCTATGCCGGGTCGGACAAGACTCTGCACAAGAAGGATTTCGTCAAAGCCTGCGAGGCAGACGGCTTCACCTTCTCGCGCCGGGTGACCCGGATCGAAGACGTGCGCGATGCCCTAGAGGCGTTCGTGAACCACAAGGGCCCGGCCTTCATCGAGGTCATGACGGACCAATCAGCGCACGTCTATCCCATGGTCGGTCCGGGAATGGGATACAAGGACATGATCACCGGCAGGCACATCGCGGCCCGCACGCAGGGTCCGGAAACGGCGGAGGAACCGGAAGCGTATTTCTGATGGCGGTAAGCTGGGGGGAGTCGGCGAGTCGAAAGGTCGAGAAGCCGGGGAGTCGGGGAGCCGAAGGAATTACACTCCTTCGACCCCTCGACTCCCCGACGACTCACGAAGCCGCGGCAGCCGGAGGGGCGTCGGCCGCGCCCGCGCGTTCGCTGAACTTCACGGCCCGGTACTTCTCCGTGGGCAGATTGAAGGTGATGCGTCCGCCTTCGAGCCATGTGTACTCGCCCTTGAGGAGACCGGCCGCCACTTTGTTCATCTTCGCGTCGTCGTTTGACCACAGTGCCTTGAACGACGCTTTCACCTTGCGCTCGGACAGGCAGCAGAACAGATCGGCCAGCTCGATTGCCCTGGCGGCGTCCGGATGGTTGGTATCGAGCATGTGGCGGGCATTGGAACACGACGCCGCCATGGCAAACAGTTCCATGACCACGTCGACGCAGCGAAACAGGAAGCCCTGCTTGCGCTCCATCTTGGCCTGATAGAGCGCCATGCCGTGGAAGCTCTCGCGCGCCAGCTTGCGCGCGCTGCGCTCGATGAATCGCATGTGCTTGGCGAGCCGCCCCCAGTCGCCGAACTTCGTCGGCGTCGCCAGGCCGCGGAGCCACAACTGCGGATACCACCTGGCATAGAACGCCGCGATCTTCGGCATCGCCGACAGCTTCGTTGCCGTGGTTGCCTTCGGATCGATCACCGCACCGGCGACCTGCAAGTGCTTATCGACCGCCTCGCGGGCCATGAACAAGTGCATGACTTCGCTGGAGCCCTCGAAGATGAGGTTGATGCGGCAGTCGCGCATCACCCGCTCGACGGGTAGCGGCGTCTCGCCGCGTTCCTTGAGGGACCGCTCGCTCTCGTACCCCCGTCCCCCGCGAATCTGCAGGGTGCGGTCCGCGATCTCCCAGGCCCGCACCGTGTTCCACTCCTTCGCCGCCGCCGCTTCGAGCCGGATGTCGTAACCCTTGCGATCGGCCATGGCGCCGGCAAGCTTGTTGATCGACTCCATCGCAAAGGCGGTGGCCGCCATCTCCGCAAGGTCGAGTGCCAGAGCCTCGTGCTTGCCGATGGGAACTCCCCACTGCACACGCTCGTTGCACCAGCCGCGCACGATTTCCAAGGACTGCGCCGCGATACCCGAGCAGGCAGCCGGCAACGTCAACCGCCCCGTGTTCAGCGTGATCAGCGCGATCTTCAGACCCTGCCCCTCGGCACCGATCAGGTCTTCCTTCGGTACCCGAACGTCCTTGAAGCTGACCACGCCGTTAGCCAGTGCCTTGAGGCCCATGAAACGGCAGCGGTGCTCGACCTTTACCCCGGGGTGATCGGTCTCGACGATGAAGGCGCTGATCTTCTTGGTCTTCGGGTCACGCGCCATGACCACGAGCAACTCGGCAAGGGTGCTGTTCGTGCACCACAGTTTCTCGCCGTTGATCACGTAGACGTCGCCATCGCGCTCGCAGGTCGTCGCGAGGCTGGCGGGATCGGACCCGACGTGAGGTTCGGTGAGGGCAAACGCCGAAATCGCCCCGTCGGCGCAGCGGGTCAGATACTTCTTTTTCTGCTCCGGCGTGCCGAACATCTTCAGCGGGCTCGGAATGCCGATCGACTGATGTGCCGACAGCAGGGCGCAAATGTTGCCGTCGTAACAGCCCACCATCTTCATGACCTTGGTGTACTCGGTGACGCTGAAGCCAAGGCCGCCGTACTCGGTCGAGATCTTCATCCCGAAGGCCCGGAGCTTGCGCAGCCCTTCGATCACCGACTCGGGGTACTCGCCGGTCTGGTCGATCGCGACCGGGTCCACCTCGGTTTTGAGGAAGTGCTCGAGTTTGTCGTAAAACTCCTTGAACTCCTTCCGCTCCACCTTCTCTTCCGGGAAGGGATGGATAACGTCGACGTCGAAGTTGCCGAGAAACAGCTCCCGAATGAAAGCCCGACCGGTCCACTCGGTTTCACGAGATTCCTCGGCAACCTTGCGGGACTCTTCCTCGCTCGTGTGATGTGCCTGTGTGGCGCTCATGATATTCCCCTTCCCTGTTGGTATCTGGCCCGGCTCCGCGGGCGCGCGGCCCGGCGGATATAAACCTCCGTCCACACCACCGCGAAACCCAAATAAAAGCAATCGTTAAGCCACCACCCGCCAACCCGCCGGATTGGGGTCACTCGCCCCTCTTACCAACTGCGCAACCCCGATCGAGCCGGCAACCGTTCTCACGAACGGGAACCGCGCCCGGCACACTTCCTACAACCGCCGCACCGTCGACCGCCCTTACGATACTGGGCTTCTCGGGTCAATGGCGGGGAGACCCGCGGGCGGTGAATCCTCGAGGACCCGAACGGCCGCAACAAACCGATCGATGCGGCCCAAGCCAAAAAGGGGCCCCCAGGCCCGCACGCCCCCCAGTCCCCCTCAAGGAATCCGCCTTACATCCCTGCCCACCGGCGGCGGTCCGGCCGCACCACCGGGGGGCGGGCCGAGCATACCGGGGCCGGGCGGCGGGCCCGCAGCGTTGGGTCCCGGTGGCCGTCCGGCGGCATTGACCGGCGGAGCCCCGGCCGGTCCGATGTAGATCGGCTCGCTCAGAACACGCCGGCAGAAGCGCGCCTCGTAAACCGACAGGCCGGTCAGACGCGCGACCTGAGCGTCCGTCGCCCCCTGCTGGTACAGGCCGAGGTAAGACGAGCAGTACTGAGCCTCGGCGCCCTCGACGCCGAGGACAACGGCGCCCGCTAGCGCGCCTACCGACAGCAGGCGGCGCACACACTTCGCGTTGACCGTCATGGGAACCTCCCACCTGTCCCCTACCATGCCGCTTGCCCGCCCGGTAGTCGGTTGTCGCGGTCGAACCCTTCCGCCCCCCGGCGGCTTGTGCGATATACCGAGTTCGGTGGAGGTGTGGAGATGCGGGCGCCGTCCCGATCGACTTTGGAATCCGTAACCGCGCTGGCAGCGCCCCGATGATCCCTCGCAAGCCCGCTCCTCTCAACCCGGGCGACGTCGTTGCCGTGGTCGCCCCGGCGGGCGCCGTCGACGACGAAGCGCTCGCCGCCGGAGTTGCCATGCTGGAGAGCGCCGGCCTGATCGTTCGCGTCGGCGCGGCCGCTCACAAACGCCATGGCTATCTGGCCGGCCCCGACGACCTGCGGGTGGCCGACTTACACGAGATGTTCCGCGATCCGGACGTTACGGCGATCTTTGCTGCCCGCGGCGGCTACGGCTCGGGGCGGCTGCTGCCCCGGCTCGACTTCGACCTGCTGCGCGAGTACCCGAAGATCTTTGTCGGCCACAGCGACACGACGTTCCTGTTAAACAGCCTCGTCCAACGCGCCGGCATGGTGACTTTCCACGGCCCGATGGTCGCGGGTTTTACCCGGCGTCCCGAGGCTGCCGAGTTGCTGCTGCGGCTGCTGAGCGGCGAGCGTGTCGGATGGCACGCCGCTGCCACAGAGGTCGTTCAACCCGGAGAAGCCGAAGGCGTCCTCGTCGGCGGTTGCCTGTCGATTCTCGCTGCGTCGCTCGGCACACCCTATGCCCCGGTCACCCGCGGCGGACTGCTGTTTCTCGAAGACGTCAACGAGAAGCCGTATCGGATCGACCGGCTGCTCACGCAGTTGCGCCAGGCGGGCATGTTCGACCAGGTGGCCGGAGTTGTCTTCGGCGAAATGGTCGGGTGCGAGGCCAACCCCGGCGAGTCGGTCACCGTACGCGACGTGATCTACGACGCCTTTGCCGACGCCCCCTATCCGGTCGCCTTCGGATTGCCGAGCGGACACGGTCGGGGAACGCTCACCTTGCCGTTCGGCGTCCGCGCCCGCCTTGCCGGCGATCGCCTCATCCTCCTCGAAGCGCCGCTGTCCAGCCATGACTGAGTTGGGCGTCGCCGCCGAACCGCGGTCCGGCTCGCCGGATCTTGCCGAAGTCGAACACGCGATGGACCGTGCCGTCGCGCAAGGCGTCTTTCCCGGTGCCGTCCTGTTGGTGCGAGACGCCCGGTGCGGCGTTTATCGGCGGGCCTTCGGCCATCGCAGCCTCGAACCGACGGTAACACCGATGCGCGAGGATACGATCTTCGACGTATCGTCGCTCACCAAGCCGTTTGCGACGACTGCGGCGATCATGCTGCTTGTCCGCGCCGGCCGGTTGCGCCTCGACGATCGGGTCAGCCGCGTCTTTCACAACTTCGGCGTTTACGGCAAGACGCACGTCACCGTACGCCACCTGTTGAGCCACTGCTCGGGCCTTCCGGCCTGGCGCCCGTTTTACGAAGAGCTGCGGGCACTCGAAAGCAGCGGCGGCCGGGTCAACCTGCTCGCGAGCCCCGGCGCCAAGACCTACGTCTACCACGCCATAGAGCGCAGCAAGCTCGACTACGAACCCGGCACCCGAGCCGTGTACAGCGACCTCGGCTTCATCCTGCTCGGAGCTCTGGTCGAGGATCTGTCCGGCGAACCGTTGGACCGTTTCTGCAAGCGGCGCATATTCCAGCCGCTTGGTTTGCGGTCGACGGCGTTCGTCGACCTCGCGGCGCTGCGCATCAGACGTCTCGAACCCGCCACCGAGATGATCGCACCGACCGAGCGTTGTCCATGGCGAAACAAGGTGCTCTGCGGCGAGGTGCACGACGACAACGCCTGGGCCATGGGCGGCATTTCCGGCCACGCGGGTCTGTTCAGCTCGGCCGGCGACCTTGACCGTCTCCTGTGCCATCTGGTCGAGTGCTACTCCACCAGCGGCGGTAGTATTCCGCAGGCGATCATGCGCGAGTTCTGGAGTCGCGACCGCACGGTTCCGGATTCGACCTGGTGTCTCGGTTGGGACTCGCCGTCGCCGGTCGATTCGAGCGCGGGGCGCCAGTTCTCGCCCCATTCGGTCGGCCACCTTGGTTTCACCGGCACGTCGGTGTGGCTCGATCTCGAGCAGCGGCGCCACGTCATCTTGCTTTCGAACCGCGTGCACCCGCGGCGAGACAACGATGCCATCCGCGCGTTTCGTCCGCGCATTCACGATCTGATCGTTGCGGCGTTGCAGGGCAAGACGGAAGCGCGGGGGTCGCTTCGCCCGGCCGGCGTTGGGAGCGGTTCGTGAGCCGCAACGAAATCCCCGCCGCGGTGCGCAGCGGCGAGTGTAACCGCGTGCACCTCATCGCCGTTGCGGGCGTGGCCATGTCTGCCCTCGCCGGCATGCTGCAACGGCGCGGCTACATCGTCACCGGCTCCGACGAGAACGTCTACCCTCCCGTCAGCACGGTGCTCGACCGGCTCGGTATCGCCGTGCGGCAAGGGTATCGCGCCGAAAACCTCGCCGACCGACCCGATCTGGTAATCGTCGGTAACAAGGTGTCGCGCGCCAACCCCGAGGTCGAGGCACTGCTGGCGAGCGACCTCGCTTACGCGTCGCTGCCACAGGCGCTCGCGGAGCTGTTTATCGGCGAACGCACGTCGATTGTGGTAGCCGGCACGCACGGCAAGACGACATCGACAGCCTGGCTGGCGTGGGTGCTCGAGCAGGCCGGCCGCGACCCGAGCGTCATGGTCGGTGGCGACGCGCTCGACTTCGGCGGCAACTACAAGCTCGGCGGCGGCCCGCACTTCGTCGTCGAGGGCGACGAGTACGATACGGCGTTCTTCGACAAGGGGCCGAAGTTCCTGCACTACCGGCCGCGCGCGCTGCTGCTCACCGCGGTCGAGTTCGACCACGCCGACATCTATCGCGACCTCGATCACGTGAAGGACGCCTTCCGGCAGCTCGTGTCGATCTTGCCTCGCGAAGCACCGCTGGCAGTCGCCGCCGATTTTCCCGCCGCGCACGCTATTGCCGCGCTTCACCCGGGCTGCACGACGTTCGGGCTGGAAGAGGGGGCGGCGTGGCGCGTCGGCAATCTGACCGACGACGGAACGGCGACCCGATTCGACGTCGTCCGCGACGGTCAGGTCGTCTGTGACGCGAGCATCCGACTGCCCGGCCCGATCAACGCGCGCAATGCCCTCGGGGTCTTCGTGCTGGCCGACGCGCTCGGCCTTACCGCGGCCGAGATTCTTCCCGGCCTGGGAAGCTTCCGTGGAGTTGCGCGGCGCCAGGAGTTGGTCGGCGAATTCGGCGGCGTTACCGTTATTGACGATTTCGCTCACCACCCAACCGCCGTCGCCGGGGCGCTGGCGGCTATGCGCCTGCGCTATCCGCGGCGGCGGTTGTGGGCGGTGTTCGAGCCGCGCTCGAATACCAGCCGGCGCAAGGTGTTCCAGCGCGAGTACGCGGAAGCGTTTACCCGCGCCGACTCGGTCGTCATCGGCGGCGTATTTCAGAAGCAGACCGACGCGGTGGCGGCAGCCGACCTGTTCTCGCCCGAGCAGCTCGTTGCCGACCTGTGCGCTCGCAACGTCACGGCAAGCGCCGTCGGCGAGGCTACCGACATTTGCGCCGCGATCGTCGATGCCGCACAACCGGGCGACGTCGTCGTGTTGATGTCGAACGGCGCCTTCGGCGGACTGCGGGAGAAATTGGTTCAGGCACTCAGCCGCGGCCGACCGCGTACTTGACGATTTCGACCTTCTCGATGGTCATCAAACCTCCCCCGCCGCCGGCTTCGATCATCGCGTCGATTTCCGGTAACGCCGCGCGGACCCTCTCTTCGTTGTCCACGATCTCGATGACGATCGGGAGATCCTCGGACAGGCGCAGAATATTGGCGGTGTGGATGCGGCTGCGGGCGCCGAAACTCTCGATGCCGCGCCAGACGGTGGCTCCCGCAAGACCGAGTTCGCGGGCTTTGCGCACGATCGCTTCGTAGAGCGGGCGACCCTCGTGGCGGTCCGCTTCGCCGACGAAGATGCGCAGCAACTTGCCTTCTCCGGTTATCTTCATGGCGCCTCCCTCAGATGACACGGCCGACGGCCATGCCGAGCCAGACCGCAATCACGCACGCCACGACGCTCAGGACGGCGTTGACCCCGGCCGCCAGGACGTCGCCGTCGCGGATCAGAGCCAGGGTCTCGTAGCTGAAGGTGGACATGGTCGTGAAGCCCCCGCAAAACCCCACCGTCAGGAAGGTTCGCGTGTCGGCTTCGATCACACCTCGATCGAGCGACAGCACCATTACCGCACCGAGAACGAAGCTGCCGGCGAGGTTGACGGCGAGGGTACCGAACGGAAAGTCGCGGTCAGCCCACTGCTGCACCGCCCCGGACAGCCAGTAGCGCGCTACCGATCCGAGCAACCCCCCGAGGGCAACGAGCACGATGCGCGGCATGGCTCCATCTAGTCCCAAACGAGCAACATTAGAAGGCCGCAGAGACGCGACGCCGCTCGGCCACACGTTGCGTCGCCTGACCGACGCCGAGAAGTCCGCCCGGAAAACGGAGACCGGAGACCCGACGCAACGGGCGCCGGGGCCGCATTGTCAGGCCCCGTTTGCGGGCGTAAGCTCGTCCGACGGCCAAGCGCTGACGCCGGCCGACGAGAGGAGTGCAAGCATGCGTCGGGCATTGCGGAACCGTACGGCGGTAACGATGGCATTTGCGCTCTTCACGCTGGTTCCCCGTGGCATGCGGGCGGAGGAATCGGCAGCGGTGCGGGGCAAGAAGGAAGTCGTGCAATCCGGCGACTTCACGATGGAGTTGCCGCTCGGCCTCTCGGCGCAGGCGGCGCTCATTCCGGCCGGTAATCCGATGACCGCCGCGAAGATCGAGCTCGGCAAGCTGTTGTATAACGATCCGCGTCTCTCCAAGGACAACACCGTCTCGTGTGCCTCGTGCCACAGCCCGTATCACGGATTCGCGGATCCGAAAGCGGTGTCGCTGGGCGTCGGTAGTCTGCCGGGAGGGCGCAACAGCCCGACGGTGATCAATCGGCTCTTCTCGAAGGAGCAGTTCTGGGACGGCCGGGCCGCGGACCTCGAAGAACAGGCGCACGGACCGCTGACGAACCCCGTCGAGATGGCGATGCCGTCGCATGCCGAGGTGGTGAAGAAGGTGCAGGCCATCAAAGGCTATGGCCCGTACTTCCAGAAGGCGTTCGGCACGTCCGAGGTGACGATGCCGCGCATCGCGCAGGCGATCGCGTCTTACGAGCGCACGGTGGTATCCGGAAACAGCCCGTACGACCGCTACGTCGCCGGCGACCAGAGCGCCATGAGCGCGGCTGCCGTGCGGGGCATGACCGCGTTTCTCGGCAAGGGCCGGTGCGTCACCTGCCACAGCGGCTTCAACTTCACCGACGAGCGTTACCACAACCTCGGTGTCGGCATGGACAAGCCGAAGCCCGATCTGGGACGAAACGATCGCACCAGGAACGACACCGACAAGGGCGCCTTCAAGACCCCGACGCTACGCAACATCGTCGAGACGGCGCCGTACATGCACGACGGCTCCGAAGCGACACTGATGGAAGTCGTCGAACTGTACGACCGCGGCGGAGTCAAGAACGCGAATCTGTCGCCGTTGATAGTTCCGCTGAGTCTCACGCCACAGGAGAAGCGCGACCTCGTCGATTTCATGCTCGCGCTGAGCGGCGACGTGCAGAACCTCAGGCCGCCGGCAGGTCTGCCGCAGTGAGAAGAGAATCCCGAGACGATGGCGGGATCCGGCGGCGAGACGTAACGAAGGGTACTGCCGCCCGCAACGCATGGCCTGACCATCCGATTTCTTCGCGCCATGCAAGCGATCCAATACCTCGTAGCTCGGCACGGCGGAAACGGAAGCGCCCGGGAAGGCTTGGCCGGGCAGTAGGAGCAGATCGGGAGCCGTTCGTCAGAAGTCGTTCTTGTCGTACACGTCGATCACCAGCCTGGTGCTGTTATTGCTCGCGGCCGTGTCGCCGCCGGGTCCGGTGGCGGTCACCGTCGCGACGCAGCGCGCCGGCGATTTCTTGTTCGCGGTGGCGAATCCCGCGGCCGTCGCCGTCACCGGCAGCGTGCCGCTGGCGGTCTTGCCGCCTTCGACTGTCACCGTATTCTGCTGCCCCGGCGTGTCCCTGTCGTAGTCCGCGACCCCGGCCGTGCCCACCGGGCAGTCGCCGTCTACCGCGGTCACCGTGATCGTATCGCCGGGAGCCTCGGGCAGCGGAACGATGTCGGCGTTGCCGGGGGCGGGCCTGGTCGCCTTGACAGCGCTCGGCTTGCCGTCGCCGATGGTTATCTTGAGCGGCTTGAGGCTCCTGACGAAGGTCTCGTGCACGCTGCTCTGATCGCTGTCGTTGGCGTCGAAGACGTTCAGCTCCATGGGCGCCGTGTTGTTTCCAGGCGCCGGATCGCTGCCGCCCGGTGAGGTGACCGAAAAGCTGAGCGTGCAGCGAGTTGGAGCGACGTCATTGAAGCCGCTGAAACTGGCGGCGCTGACGTTCAATGTCACCACCGCCTTCGCCGACTTGCCGCCGGGAACGAGGATGGAGTCCTGGGCGCCGGGGGTGTCCTTATCGAAGTCGGGCAGGCCGGCCACCGTGCCGGCAGGGCAATTGCCATTCCCGGCAATGAGTTGGATCACGTGGCCGGGGAGCTCGGCGGCGGGCAGTATGTCGGCGTTCTGAACCTTCACCCGGATTGCTTTGGTCGCCCCGGCGTCGCCGGAGCCGATCTTAACCGTCAGTGGCTTCAGGGGGAGGATCACCGAGTCGCGCGATGGCAGTGTGGCAGTTGGGCTGGGGGTGGCCGAGGACGTCGCGGTCGGCGTCGCCGACGGAGTGTCGGTCGGCGTCGCCGACGGAGTGTCGGTCGGCGATGCGGTCGGGGTGCCCGTTGGCGAAGCGGTGGGAGTGTCGGTCGGCGTCTCGGTCGGCACCAGGGTAGGAGTCGCCGTCGGGGTATCCGTTGGGGAGGCCGTCGAGGTGCTCGTCGGAGTGTCGGTGCGGGTGGGTGTCGTTGACGGCGTGTCAGTCGGGGTCGTCGTTGCCGTGTCCGTCGGGGTGCTGGTTGGCGTATGTGTGGGTGTCCCCGTCGGCGTGTTCGTCGGTGTCCCCGTCGGCGTGTTCGTCGGGGTCTGTGTGGGCGTGCTGGTCGGGGTGGCGGTTGGGGTGACCGTCGAGGTGGGACTGGAGGTTGGCGTGTTCGTCGGTGTGCGCGTGGGGGTCGCCGTTGGCGTGATTGTCGGGGTCTGTGTGGGCGTGCTGGTCGGGGTAGCGGTTGGGGTGACCGTCGAGGTAGGACTGGAAGTAGGCGTATTCGTCGGGGTCACGGTCGGGGTGCGCGTGGGCGTGCTGGTCGGAGTCGGGGTGGGCGGATCGTACGCGACCATTGCCACGAAAGCGTCTTCGTTCCCACTGTATGCGCGCACCGGGCTGCCCCAGGTGGCGTCGCTCTGCCCCGCGACGTAGACGTTGCCGCTCCCGTCCACCGCGACGGCGTAGCCGTAATCGGTGCCGCTGCCGCCGAGGAAGGTGTTCCAGGCGAGCGCACCCGCGGCGGTCAACTGCACCGCAAACGCGTCATTGCTGCCGCTGTGGGCGCGCACCGGGGTGCCCCAGGTGACGTTGCTGTGCCCCGCGACGTAGACGTTGCCGCTCCCGTCCACCGCGACGGCGTAGCCATAATCGTAGCTGCTGCTGCCGAGGAAGGTGTTCCAGCCGAGCGTGCCGCTGGAGTCGAGCTTGGCGGCGAACGCGTCTTCGTTCCCACTGTGAGCGCGCACCGGGCTGCCCCAGGTGGCGTTGCTCTGCCCCGCGACGTAGACGTTGCCGCTCCCGTCCACCGTGACGGCGTAGCCGTAATCGGTGCCGCTGCCGCCGAGGAAGGTGTTCCAGGCGAGCGCACCCGCCGCGGTCAACTGCACCGCGAACGCATCGATGCTTCCGCTGTAGGCGCGCACCGGGCTGCCCCAGGTGCTGTTGCTGTATCCTCCCACGTAGACGTTGCCGCTGCCGTCCACGGCGGTGGCAAAGCCATAATCGCTGGTGCTGCCACCGAGGAAGGTGTTCCAGGTGAGCGCACCGGCCGACGTCAGCTTCACAACAAACGCGTCAGTGGAGCCGCTGTGAGCGCGCACCGGGCTGCCCCAGGTACTGCCGCCGTCTCCCACCACATAGACGTTACCGCCGCTGTCTACCGCGATGGCTCGCCCGTCTTCATCGCCGCCGCCGCCGAGGAAGGTGTTCCAGCCGAGCGCGCCCGCCGAGTCGAGCTTCGCCGCGAACGCGTCGGATGACCCGCCAAGAAGTTGCACCGGGCTGCCCCAGTTGGCGTTACTCTCCCCCGCGACGTAGACGTTGCCACTGGCGTCGACCGCGATACCCCTGCCTGCATCAGAGCCGCCGCCGCCGAGGAACGTGTTCCAGCCGAGCGTGCCGCTGGAGTCGAGCTTCGCCGCAAACGCGTCAAAGGATCCGCTGAAGGCGCGTACCGGGCTGCCCCAGGTGGCGCCACTGTAGCCGCCGACGTATACGTTGCCGCTGGTGTCTGCGACGATGGCGCGGCCGATGTCACCGTCGCTGCCGCCGCCGAGGAAGGTGTTCCAGACGAGCGTGCCGGCCGAGTCGAGCTTCGCGGCAAAAGCGTCACCGGATCCGCTGAAGGCGCGTACCGGGCTGCCCCAGGTAGTGCCGCTTTGCCCCGCGACATAGACGTTGCCGCTGCCGTCCACCGCGATAGCGTAGCCCGGATCGGAGCCGCCGCCGCCCAAGAAGGTGTTCCAGGTGAGCGTCCCGGCCGAGTCGAGCTTCGCGGCAAAAGCGTCAGTTGACCCGCTGTGGGCACGCACCGGGCTGCCCCAGGTAGTGCCGCTGGATCCCGCCATGTACACGTTGCCGCTGCCGTCAACCGCGATGGCAAATCCAATATCGGCGCTGCCGCCCCCCAGGAAGGTGTTCCAGTCAAGCGCGCCGGCCGGGGTCAACCTGGCTGCAAATGCATCGGATGATCCGGCGTAGGCGCGTACCGGGCTCCCCCAGGTGGCGTTGCCGTACCCGGCCACGTACACGTTGCCGCTGCCGTCAACCGCGATGGCATGTCCAGAATCGGTGCTGCTGCTGCCGAGGAAGGTGTTCCAGGCGAGCGTACCGGCCGAGTCGAGCTTCGCCGCAAACGCGTCACTCCCGCTATAGGCGCGTACGGGACTCCCCCAGGTGGCGTTGCTTTGCCCTGCCACGTACACATTGCCACTGCCGTCTACCGCGATGGCATATCCATAATCGGTGCTGCTGCCGCCGAGGAAGGTGTTCCAATCAAGCGCGCCGGCCGGGGTCAACCTGGCTGCAAATGCATCGGACGATCCGGTGTAGGCGCGCACCGGGCTTCCCCAGGTGCCGTCGCTGTTGCCCGCCACATAGACGTTACCGCTGCCGTCCACGGCGATCGCGTAACCGTAATCGTAGTCGCTGCCGCCGGTGCCAAGGAAAGTGTTCCACGTCAGCGTCGGGTCGATGGTCAGTGCGAGGTCACTGCGGTACTCGCCGACCCGAAACCCGACGCTTCGATCGTCGAGCCTCGTAAAGGCGACGTCCACCGCCTGCCTCCGTCCGTTCACCACCTGCCATGCCACCGGCCGGCTTTCGTGCGCCGAGCCGGTTTCGAAGACCACGCCCAGGCTGCCATCCTCGGCAATGCTCACCCCCCGGTTGTAGTGCAGACGGATCGAGGCCGGGTCCGCTCCCGGCTCCAAGGTCCACGTGCTGCGCACGATGCCACTGCCGGGCGCGTCGTAGGCGACAGCGATACCGGGCCACAGCTCAGCGTACGACACCCGGCTCAGGGGCGCGGCTCTGGTGTCGTCCCCCTCGGCTCCCGCTGACTCGTCCGCACTCGGCTGAACCGCCCTGGCGTTCTCGAACCGTACCCGCAGGGCGTAGGTGCCATTGGACACGTAGTAGCCTTCGCTGTCGAAGCCCAGCACGTGGCTGCGGGAGGTGAACTGCTTCAGAGTTGCCGCTGTCGGTTCCGTCGCCGCGTTCGCGGGTCGGGTTGCGAACAAACCCGCCGTTACCAGTAGAGCCGCCGTGCCGCGTCTCATCGTGTCCCTCCCCTTCGCGATGGGCCGTCCAGCGGTCGCGCCCCCCAGTAAACACTTCGGGGGCACCCCGCCCCAACCCGTCACCGTTTGGCGATGACCCCAGCTACGTCCACTGAAGGTAGGATGTCAAGCAAGTCAGGCGTGCTGCGCGCAAACGCGGAAATCGTAAGGCAGATAAGCCCGGAGGTCACACTCCGCCGCGGCGGCGGAGTGAAGACCGGCCGCGAACCGCGCCCACGCTTGCGTCATCCTCGAACCCGAGCGTCCCGAGCCACCCGAAGCCGGGGCGATCGCTGACCACGGACAGGAAGACGAACTCCGTCAGAGGCTCTATTGCGAGACTGCCGGGGGGCGTGACCAGACGGGTCTCGTTGCCGACGAGCCCAGCGGCATCGCCGCCCACGCCCGGTTGGAGCGCCAGAACAAGGAGGCCGATGTCTTTGAAAGAGGCGTTCGTGGCGATACCTTCGAAACGGACTTCGCCTGTCGTTTCGCCGTTGTTCCAGATCGCGATCACGTCTTCGCGGCCCCGATTGAAGAGCTTCGCAACGACGCCGTTGTACGCTGACGGGTCGTCGACGATGCGCGGGGAGTCCGGCCGCCAGACCGGCACGGCACCGGAGAGGCTCTTCACCAGGAGGTTGAACACCGTCGGATCCGCGGGGCCGTTAGTGAACTCGATGCCGACGAAGCCCTGGTGGGCCATGATTGCCGCGAGGCGGAGCCCGGCGATCGCTTCGCGTGCCGGGTCGGTCAGGGCGCTTCGCCGGCCGTTCCACTCCTCGTGCCACCCGCTGTGAATCTCCGTGTCGAACAGGCGTAGCTCGTCCAGCGACACGCGCTCGCCCGCAGCTTGCATGGCCGCGATCTCGGCCAGCAACTCCGAGAGGTCCGCGGCGCAATCCTGCGCGATCCATAACTCGCGGACGGGACGCGGCGGGTCGCCGGGGTGCGGCGCGAACGTACCGGACAGAGGAGGCGCGGTCTCGCAGCCCTCATCCAGGTAATAGTTGAACGCGCCGGCGTAAGCGCAGTCGATATCGCCCAGCCAGAGATTGACCGGCACCTGCGGATAGGAGTGAACTCCAAGGACAGTGTTGGGGTGATCCGCGAAATAGCCCTGCTCGATGAAGTACCGCGTCACCGCGGAGAGGTACTGCGTTCCGGGGCTGGGCGTGTCGGTCTCGCCGGTGATCAGGATCGCCTCCGGGTCGGCAACGGCGAGCCGGTTCGCGGCGATGGCCGCGGTGTCGAGCAGCAAGTTTCCGTAGCAGCGTCCGTCCGGGCAGGTGGCGAACTCGCGGGCGTAGGGACCGCCGGTGTAACGTCCCTGCTCGGCATCCCACGACCACCAGCAGACGGGAAGGTTCTGGCCGCCCATGGCCTCGTTATCGGTGCAGACGGATTTATCCCAGACGCCTTCCTCGTTCGTGCAGCCGCACAGCCAGAACTCCGCCGCCGGTTCGTTCGCCAGCTCGTAGTAGTGCACCTTCCCGCGGTACCTGTGGCCCAGTGCGGATGTGAAGTTGCCGAATTGTTCCATGAGAAAACCGTTCGTGTGATCGAAGAGGCCGGTCGATCCGTTCGTGTTGCGGCACGGCGCGCCGCAGAAGCTCATCCAGGTCGCGCCGGGAAGCAGACCCGTCCCGATACTCCAATGTCCGCCCCAGTTCGGCTTCAGATGATTGTACGTCCAGTCGGCGATCCAGCCGTGCGTCTGGCCGGGAACGACGTCCCATGCATAGCGGTCTTCGTCGAGGAACACGTGGTTCTGGTCGGTCGGGCCGTCGCGAACCACCTGCGACGCCCACGCCTGGGCGCCCAGGGCAGCCCGAACGGCGGCGGCGTTTCCGGCGTCGTTGTAGGCCGCTCCCCATGGCCGGCAGAGGTCGAGGTTGTTCACGACACCCATGCAGCAGCGCTGCGTGGTAACCGGCTCGCCACGCGCCGAACAGTGCGAAGCGGGATCGTCGCAAGTGCTGCAGTCTGGACCGTATCGATCCTCGAAGGGCGTCACACCAAGCCACGACCGGTCCGTTCCGATGAGGACCGCTCGCGGCGGTACATTCACCCGGATTTCGACGGGGACGACCACGCTATCGAGGCCGTTGCCGCCGATGGGGTGGAACGTCAGGTCGACGCGGTGATCGTACATCCGCAGCGTGCGGAGGGGGATCAGTGTCGACGCCGACGCAAGCGAGCCGGCCGGTACGGACCCGGTCTCGTGCGGGTCGGCGGAGGTCTGGTCGTTCACGTAAGTGTGGATCGGAACCTGCGCAGAGGCTTCGATATTGCGGTGGTAGCCGGCCACCACGACCTCGATATACGCCGGCGCCCCGAGGTCGAGTGTCAGTGGCTCCAGGGAGGTGGGCACGACAATGACGTTGCCACGATCTTCCAGCCGGAGGCAGTACCAGGCGCCGCTGCAGGCGGACTGTCCCTGCGAACCGTTTCCGCCGCAGGAACACAGGGAGAGCAACCCCGCTGCGGCAAGACTGCTCGTCGCCGCGACCAGCCGCCGCCACATCCGGCTGCGCGAACCGAACTTTGCCGCGGAACGTTCTGGCATGCCCGCAACCTCCCGGGGCCCGCTTCCGGACCGCGTCAGACCGAGATCAGGCCAGTGACCGTGTCAGCAGCATTGCCGGCACCGGCAACCGACTGGAACTCGGAACAGGTTTCCAGCCCTGACCTGCAAACATAACCGTCCCCGAAACACCCACGACACACGGCACGGCCGAACCTACTTTCCCCGGGGCAAGCCCAGGACCCGCTCGGCGATGATGTTGCGCTGGATCTCCGACGTACCGGCGGCGATCGTACGGCCGCGCGAGTACAACATTAGGTACGGCCAGATGCCGTCCATCGGTGCGTGCGGCGACCCTTCGAGCAATTGCCCGAACGGTCCCGCGATGCTGACCGCGCTCTCCAGCATGCGCTGGTACATTTCGCTCCAGAACAGTTTCTCGATCGATCCCTCCGGTCCGGGCACACCGCCGCGCAATGTCTTTGTCAGGCTGCGGTAAGCCGTGTACTTCATCACTTCGCTCTCGATGATCGCCTGCGCCAGTTGCTGGCGCACGATCGGATCGGCGGTCGCCGGCCGGCCGTTGCGCTGCCACGTGCGCGCAAACCGCAACAGGTCGGACAGCGCGACCCGCGACTGCAACTGCCGGCTAAAGGTCAACGTCGTCCGTTCGTGCATGAGCGTGGTGATCGTGATGTCCCAACCGCCGTCGATCTCACCGAGCACGTTGGTTCGCGGCACGCGTACTTCCTCGAAGAACACCTCGTTGAAGTCCTCGGCGCCGTTGATCTGTTTCAGCGGCCGCACGGTGACCCCCGGGCTGTGCATGTCGACGAGCAGGAAGGTAATGCCCTTGTGTTTCGGCGCGTCCGGATCGGTGCGCACCAGCAACATGCACCAGTCGGCGTAGCGCGCAAAACTGGTCCACACCTTCTGCCCGCTGACGACGAACGAATCGCCGTCGAGGATTGCCCTGGTTTTCAGGGCGGCCAGGTCGGAGCCGGCATTGGGCTCCGAGAATCCCTGACACCAGATCTCTTCGGCGGTGAGGATGTTCTTCAGGTAGCGCCGCTTCTGTTCGTCTGTGCCGTGGGCGATCAGCACCGGGCCGCCCATGGTGAGGCCGGCAAGGTTGATGAGCATGGGGGCGCGGGCGAGGGCCATCTCCTCCTGGAAGATGCACTGCTCGATCAGCGAGGCACCGCGTCCGCCGTACTCCGCCGGCCAGTGAATCCCGCACCAACCCGCCTCGTACAGCTTGCGCTGCCACGCCTTGCCGTAGGCAACCCATTCGCCGAGCGCCACGGGTTCCGGGCCTGGAGGGTTCTGCTGCAACCAGGTGCGCAACTCGGTGCGAAAGGCTTCTTCGGCCGGCGAGTACGAGAGGTCCATGCCGCGCGTGTAGCACAATGGAGGGGGGAAGGGATGTTGAGGGATTGGGGGCCTGAGGGCCTGGGGGGGTTGAGAGTTGGGGGGTGGGGCGCGTACGGTAGAGGTTCATTCGAGGAGCGCGCGCATGGGATACGACCGCGACAGGTTGGTAAGGCCGGCCGGACCGGGGGCGACGCCCGGAATCAGTCGTCGGGAGTTCCTGACCGCGGGGGCCGCACTTGCTGCGACCTCGATTGCACCGGCACTGTCCGCCCCGCGGTCCGTCGGAGCCGCAACGCAGCCCTTACCGCCGCTTCCGATGCGGCCCGCGGTGCGCGTTGCCGCGGTCGGGGTGCAGAAGGACGCTCCCATCGGTGTGCTGGGGACGGCGATCCGCGAGGCGGCGCTCGCCGCTACCGACTTCTCGTGGTTGTCGCCGGGCGATCGGGTACTGCTCAAGGTGGTGTGCAACTCCGCGAATCCATATCCGGCGACGACGCATCCGGCGGCGGTGAGTGTGATGGCGTCGCTGCTCCGCGAGCGCGGTGCGGTTGTGTACGTGGGCGACCAGTCCGGAGTCGAGGCGGTACACCACACGGCGAGCAAGCAGCGCGGCTCCACGCGCGAGTGCATGCGCAACGCCGGACTGGAAGGGGCGGCATTGCACGCGCAGGCGGCGGTCGCCGGGTTCGAAGAGGCGGGTTACGACGCGTATTTCGCCGCCGAGCCGCCGGCCGACAGTCATTACCGGCGCGAGATATGGGTGCCCAGCCTCGTGCGCGAGGTGGATCACATTGTCTATCTGCCGCGGGTGAGTAAGCACCTGATCGCCGGGTCGACCCTCGGGCTCAAAGGCGCCGTCGGCTGGCTGCGCGAGGATAGCCGGCTCGAGTTGCACCGGGACGCCGCGTCGTTTCTCGAGAAGTGCGCCGAGATTAACGGCTGCAGAGAGATCCGCGAGCGCTTGCGGTTGACGCTTTCCGTCGGCACGCAGCTCCAGACTTCACTCGGGCCCGACTCCGGGCACGTCGCGACACCAGATGTGGGTCTGGTCTTCGCGTCCGAGAACCTCATCGACCACGACGTCTTCAGCCTGGCGTACCTGCTCGAGGTCAGTGAACAGGCAACCCCCTGGTCGGCGCGCGCGCTCGACCCCTATCCCACGCTGTCGAGCCCCATCAACCGGGCGTTCGTGGGCCTGATTTGGGGGGCGAGTCAACTCGGCGACTCAGAGGGGTACAGTCCGCCTCGGCTCGACTCGCCCTGGTCCTGCCGGGTCTTGCACCGTGGCTGCCAGATTTTCGGGGGTCGCCCCGACCGGCTGGCCGTCGAGAATATCAACGGCTCGGTCCCGCCGGTGGCACTGGCGGGAATCACGCGGCGGGCCGCACAAACCTCACCTTGACTCGCCCCCTGCGTTCCGGTAACTCCAGCCCTGACCGACCGGTTTAGACCGGACGGTTAATGCTGGGTGGGGTCGTGGGGTGGGGTTGTGGCATCCTGGGGCCACCGGGTCCTTTTTCCGGCACCACAATTGGTGGAAGGGTCAGCGACCTTGGCGTCTTGGATGATCGAGCAGCCACTGACCGGACGGTTAGCAGCATGAAAGTCGCTATCGCCCGGGCCAATGCGAACGTTGCTCTGGCCAAGTACTGGGGCAAGCGCGACGCCGCGCTCAACCTGCCCGCCACCGGCAGCCTTTCGCTCACCCTCGACGGGCTGGAAACTACGGCCCGGGTTGCTTTCCTCCCCGCTCTGTCCACCGATCTCATCACCTTCTCGGGCGAGCCCGCGCCGGCGGGCGAGGCACACCGGATCGGACGTTTCATCGATTTGATCCGTGCGCTGGCCCGCAGCGGAACTCGCGCCACGGTCGATCTTCGTTCCAACTTCCCGGTGGCCGCAGGACTCGCCTCCTCGGCGTCGACCTATGCGGCCTTGGCGCGGGCTGCCATCGCGGCTGCGGGCGTCGCTCTGACCGACCGTGAACTCTCCGTGCTCGCCCGGCGTGGTTCGGGCTCTGCTTGCCGGTCGATCTACGGCGGTTTTGTCGAGTGGCTCAGAGGTTCGGCGCCCGACGGCAGCGATTCGTACGCGGTGCCGGTGGCGCCCGCCGAGCACTGGGACATCGCCGTGGCGGTAGCCATTACCGCCCGCGGGCCCAAGTCGGTTGGTTCCAGGGAGGGCATGGCGCGGGCCGCGGAACTGTCGCCGTTCTACGAGTCATGGCTCGCGGCCCACCGGGCCGACCTCGATGCCATTCGCAGTGGGGTCCTCGACCGCGACCTCGCTCTCGCCGGGGCAGCGGCGGAGCGGAATTGTCTTGCCATGCACGCGGTCGCCCTTACCGCACGACCCCCGTTGGTGTACTGGAATCCCGCCACGCTGGCGGTTATCCACAGGGTACACGCCCTGCGCGAAGAAGGTTTGGACGCGTACTTCACGATCGACGCCGGACCGCAGGTGAAAGTCGTTTGCCCGCGAGCGCAGCGCGACGATGTCGCCGCCGCGCTGCGTGCCGTTGGTGGGGTGGTCGACGTCCTGCTCTCCGGGCCCGGGCCGGGCGTGGCGTTAGTGGAGGCGGCATGACCGACGTAATCGCTGCCCATGCACCCGGAAAGTTGTTCGTCCTCGGCGAGTACGCCGTGCTGGACGGTTGTCCGGCCGTAGTGGCGGCAGTGAATCGGTTCGTTACCGCGCGTGTGCAGGCCGGTACGGCGGGAGCCGACGTTCGAATCGAGGCTGGCGCTCATGGCAGCGTGCGTTTCGCGGCCGGCAAGCCGCCCGCCGAGGAGGGTCCGTTGCGCTTTGTTCTGGCGGCCTGGCGCTCGGTCGTCGAGCGTTGGCCGGGGCTGGCGCGCCGCGACGTGCTTATTGAGGTCACTTCCACGCTCGACGATCCGGTCGCCGGCAAGACCGGGCTTGGGAGCAGTGCCGCCACCGTGGTCGCGACCGTGGCTGCCCTGCAGGCCCTGTCGGACAGCTCGCCGGACACTACCGGCGGGCGCATCGCTCTTCTCGAAACCGCGTTGGCGGCGCACCGGCGCGCCCAGGGGGGAACGGGCAGCGGCGGCGACGTCGTCGCCAGTGTGTTCGGCGGTACGACTCTGTTCGAGCCCCGCGGCGAGGGGCTGCCGATCGTCACGCCGCTGCCGTGGCCGACCGGGACCGAGCTGCTCGCGGGGTGGAGCGGCGCGCCGGCGTCGACCACCGGTCTCGTGGAGCGCTACCGGACGGCGTCGCCGCCGGATGCCGCGGCGCGTGCCGGTTTCTTCGAACGCACTCGTGCCGCCGTTGCCGACTTCGTTGCGGCCCTGCGCGGCGGCCGCGTCGCTCTGGATGCGCTGAACGCCGGCGGCGACGCGCTCGATCGCCTGGGCGCGGAGTTGCACCTGCCTGTGGTCACTCCGGCACTGCGGTCGCTCGTGCGCGCCGCGCGCGGGTGTGGTGCTGCGGCCAAGGCTTCCGGTGCCGGCGGCGGAGACTGCGCAATCGCGGTCGCCACCGACGCGCACATGGCCGCCGCCGTCTGCCGAGCGTGGGAGGCAGCCGGGTTTGCGGTGCTCGACGTGGCGCTGTCGCGGGAAGGAGTGACCATTGCGCGTTGCTAAGAGAAATCCCGACCGCGCGATGCGCGAGCGCAAGCAGTCGCACCTCGACATCTGCGAGAACGAGCAGGTCGAGTACCGCGGCAAGACGACTCTTTTCGAAGACGTCGACCTGATGCACAACTCCGTACCCGAGCTGGCGCTGGCCGACATCGACTTGCAGGTCGAGTTCCTCGGTAAGCGCCTGCGCGCCCCTTTCCTGATCACCGGCATGACCGGCGGGACGGACGAAGCGTACCGGATCAACCGCGACCTCGCCGCCATCGCCGAACGGTGCGGCATCGCTTTCGGGCTCGGCAGTCAGCGGGTCATGCAGCGCGATCCGGATACCGCCTGGACCTTCGAGGTACGTGCGCACGCGCCGACCACCGTGCTGCTTGCCAACATCGGCTTGAATCAGGCGAGCGAGCAATCGACGACGGCGGTGCGCGAACTCGTCGAACGCGTCGGCGCCGACGCCCTGTGTTTGCACCTCAACCCGGCCCAGGAGTTGATCCAGCCGGAGGGCGATCGCAGTTTCCACAACGGGTACACAACGCTGCGGCGTCTGTCCGCGGAGCTGCCTTTCCCCATCATCGCCAAAGAGACCGGCTGCGGTATCTCGCGGGCGGTGGGCGAGGCCCTGTACGCAGCCGGCGTGCGCACCGTGGACGTTTCCGGCGCTGGCGGAACCTCGTGGGTGCGAGTGGAGGCGTTGCGCGGTAACGACGAAAGCCGGGCGCTCGGCGAGTTGTTCTCGTCGTGGGGGATCCCGACGGCGGCGTCCCTGGCGATGCTGCGCGGCAGCGGCCTGACGCTGATCGCCAGCGGTGGGCTCCGCAACGGTCTCGACATCGCGAAGGCGATCGCCCTCGGGGCAAGCCTGTGCGGTGCCGCCCTGCCGATCTTCCGCGCCTATCGCGGCGGCGGCATGGAGGCCGCCGTCGCCCTCGTCGACGAACTGATAAACGGGTTGCGGGCGGCGATGTTGTTGACCGGCTCGCGCACCCTGGACGATCTGCGCCGCCAGCCGCTGGTGCTCGGCGCGCGCATCCGCGAGTGGATGACGGCAGGCGACCATGCCGCCGGCACCGATGCAACTCACAGGGGGAAGGGACCGCGGGCGGCCGGGAGCCGCCGGTCGGAGGAGAAGGCGTGACGACGATGACGAAGCACAACGAAAGCAACGGGCGCGGTTCGCGGATCGAAGGTTTTTATCGGCTCAACTGGCCGCAGCGTCTGGATCGGCTTGCCGATCGCGGCGGCATCGACCGCACCGATCTCGAAGCGCTCCGTGAGCCGACGCCGCTGTCGTTCGAGGCTGCCGACCACATGATCGAGAATGCCGTCGGCGTCATCGGACTGCCGCTGGGTGTCGGGCTCAACTTCCTCGTTAACGGCCGCGAACGGCTCGTGCCGATGGCGATCGAGGAGCCCTCGGTGGTCGCCGCAGCCAGCTTTGCGGCGCGGACCATTCGTGACGCCGGCGGCTTTTTCGCGGAGGCCGATGCGCCGCTGATGATCGCCCAGATCCAGCTCGTCGAAGTCCGCGACCCGGACGGCGCCACCCGGCGCATACAGGCCGCCGCGCCGCAGTTGCTCGCCGCCGCGAATGCGGTGCATCCGAACATGCTGAAGCGCGGCGGCGGCGCCCGCCGCATCGAAGTTCGCGCCCTGCCGGACACGCCGACAGGGCCGATGCTCGTCGTGCATCTCGTCGTCGACGTCGGCGACGCCATGGGAGCCAACGCGGTCAACAGTATGGCCGAAGCTCTGTCGCCAACCATCGAGGAAATCGGCGGTGGCCGCGCGCGCCTGCGGATTCTGTCCAACCTCGCCGACCAGCGACTCGCGCGAGCCCGCTGCCGCCTGCCCTACCGCTGCCTCGACATGGAGGGCTTCGGCGGCGCCGACGTGGCGCGCAGAATGATGGAGGCATGGGCTTTCGCCCACGCCGATCCGTACCGGGCCGCCACGCACAACAAGGGCATCATGAACGGTATTGACGCCGTCGCCATGGCGACCGGCCAGGACTGGCGTGGCATCGAATCCGGCGCCCACGCTTATGCGGCGCGCGACGGGCAGTACCGCGCCCTGTCACAGTGGGTTGTCGAGAACGACACGCTGGTCGGCTCCATCGAGCTGCCGCTTGCGGTGGGCATCGTCGGCGGCAATCTCGAGCTCAACCCTCGCGCCGGCTTCTCCTTGCGCCTGCTCGGGGTGACCTCGGCCCGCGACCTCTCGGCGGTCATGGCCGCCGTAGGTCTGGCGCAGAACTTCGCGGCGATGCGCGCCCTGGTCACCAACGGTATTCAACGCGGGCACATGGCGTTGCACGCGCGCGGTCTCGCCGTCGCCGCCGGGGCGTCGGAAGAGCTCATCGAGCAGGTCGTCGAACAGATGATCGCCTCGGGCGAGATCAAGCTCAGCAAGGCACGCGAGATCCTCGAGTCGATGCGCGCCGCCGCGTGACGATAATGACCGGCTTGCGCCCCGTTGCCCGCGGCACGGCCCCGGGCAAGGTCATCCTGCTTGGCGAACACGCGGTCGTTTACGGTCGACCCGCTCTGGCGACCGCTATTGACCGACACGTGTCAATCGCCTTAGATAAGGGCACGGGACAGGCCCGCTTGGGCCTGATCACCGCGCTGGGCCCCGGAGAGGGGTCAACGGAGATCCAACCGGCGGTCGTGCCCCCCTCGACCCCGGCTCCCGCCCTCTCCGGGGTTGAGCTTCCCCCGATCGACGATCCGCGTCTCGCCGAGGCGCTTGCCCGCGCCGCCGGGCTCTTCGCCGTTGCCCACGACAGTTTCGCCGCCACGATAAGCGCCGATCTGCCTCTCGGTGTCGGTCTTGGCAGCTCGGCCGCTTTGAGCGTGGCGCTGATTCGTGCTTTGGCCGAATGGGTGGAAGAGCCGTTGCCGCTGCCGGAGGTGTGCGCCCGCGCATTCGAACTGGAAAAGATCTTTCACGGGTTTCCCTCGGGCATCGACAACACCGTGGCCACCTACGGGGGAGCGGTGGTCTTTCAGCACGGTGTGCCGGTCCGGCCGTTGCGCACGCCGGCGGCCGTGCCGCTCGTTATCGCGCTGGGCACCCTGCCGCGCGAAACGCGCCGTACCGTTACCATGCTGCGGGAAAGACGTGCGGCCGAGCCGGCGCGCCACGAACGCATCTTCGACGCGATTGCCGATCTGGTTTGCACCGCCGAAGCCGCTCTGCAGACGGCGGACTATCCGCAGCTCGGCGCGCTGATGGGCGCCAATCACGAATGGCTCGTGCAGCTTGGCGTATCGACCCCGGAGCTCGATCGTATGGTGGACTGTGCGCGACGGCACGGCGCGCTCGGCGCCAAACTCACAGGCGGCGGCGGTGGCGGCGCGGTGATCTGTCTCTGCCCAACGAACCGCGAAACCCTGGTCGAAGCCTTCGTGGCCGCCGGCTGGCACGCCTTCGCGACCGACCTGGCCATCCCACAGAGAGGATTCCATGACCGCGACCGCTACGACTCTCACGCCGCACGCGCCTGAGCCGCTGCTGGCCCGCCTCGACGCCGCGATCCGGCTCAGCCAGGCGACGTTTCTCGACCAGCAGCACGCCGACGGTTACTGGCACGCACCGCTCGAGGCCAACGTCTCGATGGATGCCGAGTTCGTGTTCTTCAATCGTTTCATCGGTCGTTCGCAACCTCGCGTCGAGCAGCGCATCTGCGATCACATCCTCGCCACGCAGCGCGACGACGGTTCGTGGGGCCTGTACGAAGGCGCTCCCGGACACGTGAGCAATACGATCGAGGCATACTTCGCGCTGAAACTGTGCGGCTTTTCCGCCGCCGACGAACCTCTGCGGCGCGCTCGCGAGTTCATTCGCGCCCACGGCGGACTCGTCAAGGCGGGAGTGTTCACCCGCACCTTCCTCGCCTACTTCGGCCAGTTCCCGTGGGAGGGTCTGCCGGCCATGCCGGTGGAGCTCGTACTGTTGCCGCCGTGGTTCCCGATCAACATCTACGCGCTGTCGAGCTGGGCCCGCGAGACGGTGGTGCCGCTGACCGTGCTGATGGCGAAACGCCCGCACGTGCCCATCGACGCCGCCCAGGCCATCGACGAGCTCTGGCTGGCGCCGCCGACGGCGGCCGATCTTGGCTACCGGCGCAGCCCCGAGCCGATCACCTGGCGCAACTTCTTTCTTGCCGTCGACAAGACCCTCAAGGCGCTCCGCGCCGTACCGTGGCGCCCGTGGCGTCGGCGCGCCCTCGAGCGCGCCGAGCGCTGGATCCTCGACCGGCAGGACGTCAACGGCGGTTGGGGCGGCATTCAGCCGCCGATGATCAACTGCGTCATGGCGCTGCGCGCCCTGGGCTATCCGGCCGACCATCCTGCCGTGGTCAAAGGCATTCGGGCCGTCGACAACTTCGTCATGGCCGACGGCGATGCGCTCTTCTTCCAGCCCTGCGTGTCGCCGACGTGGGACACGGCGCTCATGGCAAAGGCGCTGCTCGACGCCGGCCTGCCGGACGATCACCCCGGCCTGACGCGCGCCGCCGAATGGCTGATTCGCAATCAGATCTTCAAGCCCGGCGATTGGTCGGTCTACAACCCGAACCTCGAGCCCGGTGGCTGGGCCTTCGAGTTTGCCAACGACTGGTACCCGGACGTCGACGATTCGGCCGTCATTCTGATGGCCCTCAAGCGTATCGCCGGCCTCGATCCCGCGGCGAAAGACCGCGCCATCGCCTACGGCATGAACTGGACTCTGGGAATGCAGAGCCGCAATGGCGGCTGGGGCGCTTTCGATACCGACAACGACTCCGAGTTCCTCAACCAGATTCCTTTCGCCGATCTCGAGGCAATGATCGACCCGCCGACCGAAGATCTCACCGGGCGAATTCTCGAGCTGATGGGTGTCTACGGATACGACTTGCGCTTCAATCGCGCTCGACGCGCCCACGACTACATCTTGCGCACCCAGCGCCCGCACGGAGCGTGGTGGGGCCGTTGGGGGTGCAACTTCATTTACGGCACGTGGTCGGTGCTGAGCGGGCTGCGCGCCATCGGCGACGATCTGCGAGCCCCGCACGTGCGCCGCGCCGTCGCCTGGCTCAAGGCGCATCAGAACCCCGACGGCGGCTGGGGCGAAACGCTGGCGTCTTATGCCGACGAGAGCCTGGCCGGCAAGGGATCGTCGACGGCGTCGCAGACGGCGTGGGCGGTCCTCGGGCTGCTCGCCGGGGAAGACGAACTCGGTCCCGAGGTGCTACGCGGCATCGAGCACTTGATCGCCACGCAGCGTGCCGACGGCGAGTGGGACGAGCCCCTATTTACCGGCACCGGCTTTCCGCGCCACTTCTATCTCCGGTACTACATGTACCGGAACTACTTCCCGTTGATGGCGCTCGGCAATTTCCGCCGGCAACTGACGAGCCACGGCGGCAACGGTGCCGGACCCGACCGGGCGGGGGAGGGCAGGCGGCGATGACGGCGCGACCTCCTTCCGTTGCGGCCGCGTACCGCCACTGCTGGCGTATCGCGACGACGCACTACGAGAACTTTACCGTCGGCTCGTGGCTGTTGCCGCGCCGGCTGCGCGACCACATCGCGGCGATTTACGCCTTCGCTCGTGCCGCCGACGATATGGCCGACGAGGGGCATTTGCCCGTCGCCGATCGGCTCGCGCGTCTGAGCGCCTGGGAGCACCAGCTCGAGGCCTGCTACCAGGGGCGCGCCACCGAACCGGTGTTCGTCGCGTTGCGCGACACGGTCGAGCGGTTCGCGATTCCGAGCGATCCGTTTCGCAAGCTTCTCGATGCCTTCCGCCAGGATGCCGCCTTCCGCCGCTTCCCGACCTTCGACAGCCTGCTCGACTACTGCCGGCGCTCCGCCGATCCGGTCGGACATCTGATCCTGTACCTCTTCGGCTATCGCGATGCCCAACGGCAGGCACTCGCGGACCGCATCTGCAGCGGGCTCCAGCTCGCCAACTTCTGGCAGGACGTCGCCATCGATGCCGCCAGGGGCCGCCTCTACGTCCCGCTCGAAGATCTGGAACGCTTTGGCGCCACCCCCGAAGACATCCTGCGCGGCCGGCGCACCTCTTCGACACACGCGCTCATGGCCTTCGAGGTCGAACGGGCGCGCACCATGCTGCAGGAAGGGCTGGTTCTGGCCGGCATGGTCGAGCGCCGTTTGGGCCGCGAGGTGCAGCTCTTCGCGTGGGGCGGTCTGGAAATCCTGCGCGCGATCGAGGCCGTGGACTACGACGTCGCGACTCGCCGTCCCGAGGTGTCGAGGCGGAAAAAGGCCGGGTTGGTCGTGCGTGCACTGCTGCAACCGCCCCGCCCCGCGGAGTCGGCCGCCGCCGGACCGTGCACCGGCGGCGACCGCGACGAGGGTGACGCAACGTCGCTGGACGACGCGTACGCCGTCTGCCGCGATATCACCCGGCGCAGTTCGAGCAATTTCTATTACGCTTTTCAGCTACTGGGCCCCGCGCGGCGCAACGCGCTTTACGCGGTTTATGCCTTCTGCCGGTTCGTCGACGACATCGCCGACGACTGCGGCCGCGGCGATCCGGTCAGGTTGCTCGGGCGCTGGCGTGCCGAGCTCGACGCGGTCTACGACGGGCGCCCCACCCATCCGATAGGGACGGCGCTTGCCGACGCCCGGCAGCGCTTCCCCCTGGAGAAGCAGCACTTCGCCGACGTGATCCGCGGCGTCGAGATGGACCTGTCGCGCACCCGTTACGAAACTTTCGACGCGTTGCACGGGTACTGTTACCTGGTCGCCTCCACCGTCGGCCTGCTCTGCATCGAGATTTTCGGTTACCGCAATTCCAGCGCGCGCGACTACGCGCTCGATCTCGGCATTGCGTTTCAGATGACGAATATCCTGCGCGACGTCCACGAGGACGCCGGCCGCGGCCGCATCTATCTGCCGCTCGAGGATCTCGCGCGCTTCGGCTGTACCGAGGACGACCTGCTGGCCGGACGCTACTCGTCGCGCGTCGCTGCGCTGATGGCGTTCGAGTGCGGTCGGGCGCGCGCCTACTACTTGCGTGCCCGCGGTGCGCTTGCCGCCGCCGACCGCGGCAGCCTCGCGCCCGCCGAGGCGATGCGGTTCATTTACGAACGTCTGCTGCACCGCATCGAAGCGCGTCACTACGACGTGTTCGGACCCAAGGTGACGCTGCCGCGCTACGAGAAGCTCACACTGGCGATGGCCGCCTGGGG
Organism: Candidatus Binatia bacterium; assembly: GCA_023150935.1. Taxonomy (NCBI): domain Bacteria; phylum Candidatus Binatota; class Binatia (SeqCode); species Binatia bacterium. The sequence continues at coordinate 91,275 of JAKLJW010000018.1, forward strand.
CCGCTCGCACCTGCCCGTGCTGGGGTCCTGAGAGCCCATGGCGCAGCACGTCGTTGTCATCGGCGGAGGCTTCGCCGGCTTGACCGCCGCGGTCGATCTCGCCGAACGCGGTTACGCGGTGACGGTGGTCGAAGGCCGCGGGCGGCTCGGTGGCCGGGCCTTTTCTTTCACCGATCGGCAGACCGGTGCCGTCGTCGACAACGGCCAGCACGCGATGATGGGGTGCTACACGCATACGTTTGCCTTCCTCGATCGGATTGGCGCGAGCAACAAGCTGGTGCGCCAGGACAACCTGCGCGTCGAAATGCGACACGCGGACCTCGGGGCCGGAGCCATTGCGTGCAGCACGCTACCGGGCCCCTTGCACATGCTGAGCGCCATTTTCGGCTACCGGCTGCTCACGCGTCGGGAACGGCTGCGCGCCGCGCTGGGCGGAGCACGCCTGATGCGGATGCGTCAGGCCCGCGACCCGCGCCTGACGACGTGGACCGTTGCCGATCTGCTCACCGCACTGGGCCAGTCGCCGAATGCTCGTGCCAGCTTCTGGTACCCGCTCGCGATCGCAACCCTCAACGAAGCTCCCGATCGGGCCGTCGCCGCACCGCTGGCCGAGGTTCTCGCCCGCGCCTTCTTCGGCAGCCGGCGCGATTCGCAGTTCGTACTCGCGCGCGTGGGGCTGAGCGATCTGTACACCGAAGACGCCCGCCTCTTCATCGAAACGCGCGGCGGCACGATCGTCCTGAACGCCGCCGTCGACAGCCTCGCGCCCGCATCCGACGGGAAGCTCGCCGTGCTGGTGCGCGACGGGCGCCGACTGGACGCCGATGCCGTGGTGAGCGCGGTGCCGCCGCGCGTGCTCGCCGGGCTGCTCCCTGCCGTCCTACGCGATCACCCGATGTACCGCGGCCTCGATCGATTCGGCAGTTCGCCGATCGTCTCCACACATCTCTGGTTCGACCGCCCCGTGCTCGACGCCGACTTCGTCGGCCTGGTCGGCACCACCACCCAGTGGTTGTTCAATCGCACGGCGCTGACCGGCGAGGGCAATCACGGGGGCCAGTACCTCAGCGCCGTCATCAGTGCCGGCCACGATCTGGTGGACCGCGACCCCGACGAAATCGCGCGGATCGTCGTCGACGACACCCGCCGCGTCCTGCCGGCAGCAAGGGCTGCCCAGGTCGTACGCACCGTGGTGGTGAAGGAAAAGCACGCGACGATCTCCGCCACTCCGGCCGTGGAAAGACTGCGGCCCGAAACCCCGACACCGCTCGACCGGTTTTTTCTCGCCGGCGACTGGACACGCACCGGGTTACCGCCCGTCATCGAAGGGGCGGTGGCCAGCGGCTACGGCGCCGCGGCGGCCGTGGCGGCCCGACTGAGGAAGCCATGACGGCCGGGCGGGTTGCCATCTTCGCGGCCCTGCGCTGGGAATGCCGGCCAGTGCTGCGCCACTTGCGACAGGTGCATCGCGACCGACTCGGACCCTTCCCGACCTGGACCGGCCGGGCCGGGCCGGGCGAGGCCGTCGTCGTGCAGACCGGTATTGGCGCGGAACGTGCCGGCGCCGCCGCGGATGCCATCCGCGCGGCCGGGGCCTTCTCGCTCTATCTGTCCACCGGTTGCGCCGGCGCGCTCGCTCCGGATCTCGGCCCGGGGGATCTCGCCGTCGCCACCGCCGTGGTCAGTGCCGGCGATGACGGGCGCATCGCCACCGACGATGCGGCGACGGCCCGCGCCCGGCGCGTCGCCGCGCGCCTGGACGTCCGCACCTGCTGCGGCCCGATACTCAGCAGCCCGCGCGTACTGCATTCGGCGCATGCCAAGCGCGACGCGGGCCGGCGCACCGGGGCGGTCGCAGTGGAAATGGAAGGCGCGGCAATCGGCGCGTACGCCGGCCGCGCCGAGGTGCCGTTTGCGTCGGTGCGCGCCATCCTCGATACGGCCGATACCGAACTGGACGAGGCCGGCAACTTCCTCGACCCGGCCAGCGGCCGGCTCCGGCCGCTCGGTTTGGCGCGCCACGTCGTCCGTCACCCCGCTACCGTCAGGCAGCTCCTGGCTCTGCGCCGCATGCTGCACGCCGCCGAGCGGAGTCTCGACCGCTTCTTCGCGGCCTTTTTCTGGGAACAGTGAGCGCCGCGATCGCCTCTGGGAGGAACGCCATGCGATTTCCCCTGCACATCACCACCGACATGATGAAGTGGCAACTGCGCAACTGGTGGAGCGGTAACCGCCGCTACCCTTATGTGCTCATGCTCGAGCCACTGCACACCTGCAACCTCGCCTGTCTCGGCTGCTCGCCCGAACGCTACAGCGGCGACCTGAAGGATCGCCTGCCGCTGGAAGAGTGCCTCGCCGCGGTCGACGAGTGCGGTGCGCCGGTGGTCTCGATCTGCGGCGGCGAGCCGACGATTTACCCGGAACTCCCGGAGCTGATCGAAGGCATCGTCGCCCGCAAACGGCACATCTACCTCTGCACCAACGGCCTGCTCCTCGATCGCTTCTACAAGAAGGGACGCCCGCACAAGCGGCTCTCGATCAACATCCACCTCGACGGCATGCGCGAAACGCACGACTTCGTCACCGACCGCAAGGGGACCTTCGACAAGGCGGTGGCAATGCTTCGGGAAGGCAAACGACTCGGCTACAACGTGTGCACCAACACGACGGTCTATCGCGAGACCGACATGAACGAGATCGAGGAAATGTGCGCTTTCCTGACCGGTCTCGGCGTCGACGGCATGCTGCTGTCTCCCGGCTATCACTACGAAAAAATCGAGGAGGACCACTTCCTGTTCAAGCGCGAGATTCACGAGAAGTTCAAACGCGTGCTGTCGCTCTCCAAACGCTTCCGCCTGTATTCGACACCTCTCTTTCTGCAGTTCGCCGCCGGGCAGCGCGAGTACCCTTGCACCCCCTGGGGCAACCCCACGCGCACTCCGAAGGGCTGGAAGGGTCCGTGCTACCTCGTCGAGGGGGTCTACTACGCGGACTGGAAGGCATTCTGGGACGGCGTCAACTGGGACTACTGGGAAAGCCGCCGCGACCCGCGCTGCCATAACTGTCTGATGCACTCCGGGTTCGAAGCCTCGGTCGTGCGTACCCTCGGCAGCGACCTGCGCGACGTGTGGACCATGGCGAAGTGGCAGTTCGCTCCGGGCAAGCCCTCTCCGGCTGGCGATGGTGCGGCCGGCGGAGACAGCGATTCGGCGCCGCTACGCCCCGAGCGTGCCCCGGTTCGGCGCAGTGCGTGAGTGCCTTGCCGATCGGGCAGGTCCGCGCCCGCCGTTTCTTCGCTTGACGCCCGCGGCCGGGGCGGGTAAAGCCACGGCCAACAAGGCGTTTCGCCAAGGGGATGGCAGCCTCCACGGGTGACGAACCCGTTGTCACCAGACATGGCTCCCGGACGGACGGCCGCAGGAACAATTACCGGAACTGAACCGTAAAAGGGCTGGTGAGTTGATGATACCGACGATGCGCTCCCGACTGACCATGGCGCTGGCACTTGCGCTCTTGTGCACCGCGCTCCCCGCTCAGGCAGAGGTCAAGACCTTCGTCGGGGTTAACGTGGCCGATTGGCTCGACGGCAGCAACTGGTCGCCGCCGGGCATTCCCACCGTCGCCGACCAGGTCAAGATTCCCTCGGGTACCGCCGCCCTCTCCGGCACGACTCAGGTCGGCACGGTCGAGGTATCCGGCGCCGGAACACTGAGCATGAACGGTGGTTCGCTTACCGCCTCGACCGTGTCCGTCGCCAGCGGCGGCAAGTTGGACGGATACGGCACCGTTGTAGCCTTCGTCTTCAACAGCGGCACGGTGATACCGCAAATCATGCCCCAGTTGACGATCCAGGGGATCTTCATACAGCAGCTCACGGGCACACTGGTGACCTCGATCAGCGGTCCAGCCCCGTTGCTGGCTAGCACGCTGAACGTAACCGGAGGTGCCAACCTCGCGGGCACACTCAGTATCAATCGCATCGGCGGCTTCATACCAGCATTGGGCGAGACCTTTCAGGTGATGAACTTCGCGTCCCGCTTCGGTTCGTTCTCTACCGTCGTCGGTGCCGACGTCGGTGGCGGGGTGGTGCTGGACGTCGATGACGGTCCGCAGAAGATCGATCTCGTCGCTGTGGTCGGCGTTCCAACCCCGACCCCGACCGCGACCGGTTCTCCCGGACCTTCCGAGACCCCGAGCGTTACGCCGACGCCGAGTGAAGAGCCCACCCCGACGGCAACCGATACCGCCGGGCCGCCCTCCGCCACCCCGACCGAAACGACAACGCCGGTACCGACCGAACCTCCCACCCCGACCGCAACCGATACCCCCGTACCCACTCCGACCCCGACCGGCGATATCCCAACCGCCACCCCGACCACACCTGCCGCGGACACTCCGACCGCGACGCCCACCGGCTCGGTGACCGAGACCCCAACCGGAGCCTCGACCCCGTCGCCGACACCGGAGACCACGGTCACCCCGACGGGAACGACCACGCCGGAGGAAACCCCGACCGTTACCCCAACGGGCTCGATCACGGCCCCACCGACAGATACTCCGACGGGAACGACCACGCCGGAAGCTACGCCGACCGGGACCGCCACTGCTGACGTTACCCCAACCGAAACCGCCACTGCTGACGTTACGCCGACCGAAACCGCCACTGCTGACGTTACGCCGACCGAGACTACCACTCCGGACGTTACGCCAACGGAAACCGCGACGTCGAGCGTCGCACCAACCGAAACGCCGACTTCCGACAGTACGCCTACGGAAACGCCGACGGCGGAGGGCACGCCCACCGAAACGGCCACGGCCGAAGTCACGGCGACGCCGACCGACAGCGCAACGCCGGAGCCGACGCCGACCACTACGGCCCCCACCGACACCCCGACGGCCGAGCCGACGTCGACCCCGACGACAGTGTCCACCGAAACGCCGACGCTGGCTCCCACCTCGACGTCAACGCCCACGTCAACCGCGGAGCCGACGAGCACGAACACCGTGACGCCAAGCGCGACGAGTCCGCCGACGTCGACACCCACGCGCAGTCAGACGCCCAGCGAAACCCCCACGCAGGTCGCAACGGCGACGGCGACCCCCTCGGCAGAAGCAACGGCCACACCGACGATTGTGGCCGCAACTCCCACCCCAACCCGATTCCCGATCACCGCCACGCCCACGCCCACGGCCACATCGGTGATCACGCCGCCGCCCAAGGAAAGCGGCTGCGCTCTTGCGCCCGGTGTGCAGTCCGACGACGGCACCCGTGCATCGTCGTGGCTGCTCGTCCCGGTCGCCCTCGGGTTGTTGCTCCGCGCCCGCGCGCGGCGGGGAAGTCGCTGGAGATCGCGTACTCGGGCCTGGTGACGGTAACGCTCGGGCCTGGTGACGGTAACGACGGACTCGCGGAGCACGCAGCGGGGGGCGCGGCGTGGGGGCGATGCGCCGGCCTCGCCGATTGCGAAACCGTGTGCCGCGCTCCGTGCCCTGCTGTCAGGGCCAAGTAACCCCGCGCGCGGGGCGCCGGAATCGCTTGTGCAGTTCCCGCTCCAATAGTAAGCCTCGATTGGTAGGGCTTACGACGTGCGTGAACTGCTAGTCCTATTCGTCGACGACGATCCGGACGACGTCGAGCTGGAGCGTGCCAGCCTGCGGCATGACTTCGAGATCTCGGAAACGGTGGTCGACTCGCCGGAGACGTTCCGGGCCGCGCTGAGCGGCAATGCCTGGGATGTAATCCTCTGCGATTACTCCATGCCGCGAATGGACGGCATGGAAGCTCTGCGCTCCTGGCAGGCGTCAGGGATCGACGTACCTTTCATCTTCGTTACCGGTCGCCTGAGCGAGGACGTGGCCGTCGAGTGCATGAAGTCCGGGGCGACAGACTATGTCCTCAAGGGCAACCTCGCGCGGCTGCCGGCGGCCGTCGATCGGGCGTTGCGCGAGTACGCGGCGGCGAGAGAGCTCCGACGCATCGAGGCCGAGCGTGCCCGGGTCATCGCGGCGGTCGAGCAATCCTACGACGCCGTGGTCATCACCGACCCCGCCGGCTCGATCGTCTACGTCAACCCGGCATTCGCCCGCATCAACGGATACACCCTTGACGAGTGCCGCGGGCAAACGCCCCGTATTCTCAAGTCCGACGTTCGCGGTCCCGAGTTCTATGCCGGGATGTGGCGCCGAATTCTGGCCGGTAAACCCTGGAGTGGACTGACGGTTAACCGGCGCCGCGATGGCTCGCTCTACGACTGCGAGCTAACGATCGCCCCTATCTTCGACGGCAACGGCCGCATCGCCAATTTCTGCGGCCTTCAGCGGGACGTCAGCGAACGGGTCGCCGCCGAGCGCGAGCTCCGTCAA
>JAKLJW010000019.1 GCA_023150935.1 Candidatus Binatia bacterium
GCTTCGGAGGGCATCCTTCGCCTACGGGTGGTGTCCGTTGGGCTTCGGAGGGCATCCTTCGCCTACGGGTGGTGTCCATTGGGCTTCGGATGGCATCCTTCGCTCGTTTTCGCTGCGCCGTTGTGGCCTGCCATCCGAAGCTCGTCTGAGCGCAGCGAAGACGAGCGAAGGATGGAGGCGGGGGGAATCGAACCCCCGTCCGAGAGCGGGCGGCGGCGGCTTCTACGTGCGTAGCCACGCATTTTTCATTCGCTGCCCAGGCTCCTGCGGGCGGGATCCGCGACAGCTAGCTCTTATCCTCCTTCGCCGAGGCTTCGGAGGATTTAGTTTTCGTCGGCGGGTCCAGAGCACTCCCCGCCGCTTATCCCGATTTGCGTCGCCTGATCCAACCCTACGGGCTCGAGCCGGTCAGACGTGACTGCCCTCAGGCAGCCAGTGCGAGTGGTTCGTCTGCGTTTAAGCAGCCCTGGGGTTTTTTCCGGTACCCAGGATCCCGTGCACGCAACCGCAACGTTCCAAACTCCCGTCGAACCCAAATCGCCCCCATGGACTGGCCAACCGTCCACCGGATCCCCGACCGTCGATTCCGCGATGGTCGCAGAGCCGAAAGGCGCCTGGCCAACAACAACACCCAGATACTAGTGGCCACACTCAACCTGCACAAGCCGCCTGCCAACCCCGCCTCAACCGCCAGCCTCACCGCGTTCGCGCGATGAAGCCGTCGATCAACGCGGCGATCTCGTCGGGCCGGTCCTCCTGCAAGAAATGCCCGGCGCCGGCGATGGTCACGTGCGGCTGCCCCTGCGCACCCGGCACCCGCTCCTGAAATACCCGCTCCCCACCCTGCGTTACCGGATCGGAATCGCTGAACGCCGTCAGCACCGGCTTCGTGAAGCGTTCCAGCACCGCCCACGCGTCTCGGTTCTCCGCCACCGATGCGTGCTCCGGGGTCACCGGCACCAGCACCGGAAAGCGCCGCGCTCCCGCCTTGTAACTCTCGTCCGGAAACGGCGCATCGTAAGCCGCCCGTTCAGCCTCGGTCAGCGGCCGCACCGTTCCGGAGGCGACGATGTCGCCGATCGGCAACGTCGGCACCCGCTGACTGAAGTCCAGCCAGCGCTGAAATCCCGGTCCGAGCCCCGTACCTACCGGCAAGCCCGTGTTGGCGACGACCACACGCGCAAATCGTTCCGGATGCGCCGCGACCAGTCGCAAGCCGATCAGCCCGCCCCAGTCCTGGCCGAACAAGGTGATCCGATCCAGTTCCATGGCCGCCAGCCAGTCGTCCATCCAGCGCACGTGCCGTTCGTACGTGTAGTCCTCCGGCACAGCCGGCTTGTCCGAGCGCCCGAACCCCACCAGATCCGGCGCCACCACCCGATGCCCGCGGGCGACGAGCTGCCGAACGATGCGCCGGTAGAGGAAGCTCCAAGTCGGCTCGCCGTGCATGAGCAGCACCGGCGCCGCGTCGCGCGGCCCCTCGTCCACCGCGGCGATTCGCAACGCCGTACCGTCCGCGTCTCGCACCTCCACATAGCGCGGCGCGTAGCCGAAGTCGGCAACCGCCGCGAAACGCTCTTCCGGGGTCCTGAGCACCTTCATTCGTTGTCCTCCATAGCGCGGGGTGCGCCCGCAATCCAAGATATGACCGAACTTGCCCCAGGGGAGGGCGAGGCTCCAGCCGAGCCGCGTCGATGAGTGCACGGCTCGGCTGGAGGGGATGCATCGGCTCGCCGATCATGGCAGGGTTGCGTGACGCGTGCGATCGATGACCGGCCTGGGACAGCAACTGCGCGACGTCGTGTGGGCACGGCGCGGTGCGGTGGGTTGGGCGGGGTGGCTGCTCTTGCAGCCGCTCAGCGCCGCTTTCCGTCTCGGGGTTGCGGCGCGCCACCTCGCGTATCGTGCCGGCGTCTTGCGATCGGAACGTGGGGTGCTGCCGGTGGTGAGCGTGGGTAATCTCGCGACCGGTGGGACGGGCAAGACCCCGGTGACGTTGTGGCTGGCCCGCGCGCTGGCGGCGGACGGCCGGCGCGTGGCGATCGTGATGCGCGGTTACGGCGGCGCCGAGCGCGGCGTCCGTATCGTCTCGCGCGGCCATGGTCCGGAAGCGGCGGTCGATGTCGCCGGCGACGAGGCGTCGATGCTGGCCAGGTCGTTTGCCGGCGTGGTCATCGTGGCGCCGCGGCGCATCGACGGCGTTGCCGCCGCTGCCGGCCTCGGCTGCGAGGTTGTGGTTCTGGACGACGGGTTTCAGCATCGGGCGCTGGCCCGCGACTTCGACCTGGTGCTGCTCAACGGTCGGGCCGGCGGGTTGCTGCCGGCGGGGCCCTTGCGAGAGCCTGCCAGCGCGTTGCGCCGGGCCGACGCCGTGGCAGTAGTGAGAAAGGCCGACGGCGACCGGGTAAGCCTGCCGGCGGCGGCAGCGGGAAAGCCCGTATTCGAGGTCCGCTTCGTCGCGCAGGCCCTCGTGGAATCGGACGCCGGGCAATGGCGAGAAATGGCGTTGTCGGGCCTGTCCGGACACCGTATCGGTGCGGTGTGCGGGATTGCGGCGCCGGCGTCGTTTTTCGCCCAACTGCGGCAGTGGGATGCGGAACTTGCGGAGGTATTCGAGTATCCGGATCATTACGCGTACGATGCCGCCGACTGGCAGCGTCTCAATCGTGCGGCGCATCGGGTGGACTTTATCGTGACGACCGAGAAAGATCTGGTGAAGTTGGAGCGCTTTCCATTCGCCAGGGGGAAGTTGGTTGCGCTTCGCATTGGTGTAGAGGTGGAGCGTGGGCAGGAACTGCTGGCCATGATCCGCCAGCGCGTCGCAACCCGGTGAGCGCGGAAGACGGGGAGGAACGACATGACGATCGACAAGGAACTTCTCGAGATCCTTGCGTGCCCCAAGTGTAAGGGTGCCGTCGAGCTGACCGGGAAGGAAGATGGCCTGGTCTGCAAGGCCTGCCGCTTGATGTACCCGATCAAGGACGACATCCCGGTAATGATGATCGACGAGGCGATCGTGCTGGAGTCGTGACGCCGCCGGCGGGCTTCGAGGCGCGCCGCGCCGGCAGCGCGGAGTGGTGGCGGCGGCCGGGTGATTCGCAGTGGATCGACACACTGCTGCAGGTGGTAGCCGCGGTGCCGGAGGCCGAGGCGGAGCTGTTGTCCGGCGGGCGTGGCGGCGCGCGGCTGACCGGCTCGGGTACGCATCGAATCGTGATCCGGCCGTACCGGCGCGGTGGCTTGCCGGGGCGTATCGTGCACGACCTGTACTTCGGTTGGCAGCCTCGGCCGTTCCGCGAATTGGTCGAGACCGAGGCGCTGCGCGCGCGTGGCGCCCCCGTGGTGGAGGTATGCGGGGCCGTGGTCCACTGGGCATTCCCCGTGCTCTATCGCGGTTGGCTGGCGACCCGCTATGTCGATGGTGCGCGGACCCTGTGGCAGTTGATGTCGGCGGCGCCGGCGCCGGCCGACCGCATGGCGGCGTGCGCCGCGGCGGGCCGCGCCATTCGGCGCTTGCACGACTGTGGCGGTCGTCACCCGGATCTGAACCTCAACAATCTCCTCGTCTCGGGTACGGACGCCGACTGGCAGGTACACCTCATCGATTTCGACCGGCCGGCGGTGCGTGTCGGCCGGGATGACCCGATGGTTGAGTTGGCCCGCCTGCGGCGCTCCGCCGCCAAGCTCGATCCAGCCGCGCAGTTCGTCACTCCGGCCGACCTTGCATGTCTCGAAGCCGCCTATCGGCGCGGGGAGTCCAGGTGAGCGAGCCCCGCGTTCCGGCACGGACGGTCGTGATCGTGCTGCTCGGAGCGATCGGCGACGTGACGCGCGCGTTGCCGCTGCTCGTTCGCCTGCGGCGCGGTTATCCGGAGGCGCGGCTGTGCTGGGCGGTAGAACCGGCTGCGGCGCCGCTACTGGAGCGCCACGCGGCGCTCGATTCCGTGCTGGTGTTCGATCGCCCGCGGGGGGCAAGAGCATTCGTGTCGTTTCTCGGTGCCGTGCGCCGATTGCGGGCGGACCTGGTGGTCGACCTGCAGCGGCACCTGAAAAGCGGCGTGATCGGCCTGGCGTCGGGGGCGAGGGTGCGGCTCGGGTTTCATCGCCGCAATGCCAGGGAAGGCAACTGGCTGTTCAACACGGATCACGTGGCGCCCATGGAGCACTTCAGCTCCAAGCTGCGGCAGTTTCTGGCGTTCGGCGATTGGCTGGGGTTGCCGGAGACGCCGATCGAATTCGGGTTGCGACTGAACGATGCGGAGGAGGCGAAGGTGGAGCGCTTGCTGGCGAATGTAGAACGGCCGTTCGTGGCCGCGTTCGTCGGCTCGAGTTGCGAGGCGCGATTGTGGTTTCCCGAGCGGACCGCGGCGGTTGCCGACGCGCTGGCGGGGCGGGGGTTGGCCACGGTGCTGGTCGGGGGAGCGGGTGACGTTGGTTACGGTGTGGCCACGGTGCAGGTGGCCCGGTCGCCGGTGGTGGATCTCACCGGCCGGACGTCGTTGCGCGATCTCATAGGGATCTTCGCCCGGGCGCGGGCAGCGTTCGGCCCGGATTCGGGTCCGATGCACATCGCCGCCGCCGTCGGCACGCCGACCGTGTCGTTGTGGGGAGCGACGAGCGCGCAACGTTCGGCGCCGTGGGGAAACGAGGCGGGTGTCATCGAAGGCGTGGCGGACTGCCGCCCGTGCTACCGGAAGACCTGCCCGATCGGGCGACTGTGCATGCAGGCGATCACGGTGGAAGCGGTGGTCGAGAGGGTGGCGGGATCGAAGGCTTGAGGGCATGAGGGCATGGACAGATCTTCCCCCAGGTCCCCAAGCCCCCAGGCCCCTCCTTGCTTCCTCCGTCCTCCATAAAGTAATCGTCCCGCGTGCAACGTGACGGGGTCAGTTGGACGTCGGCGGTCATTGCGCTTGCGGCGGCGTGTTTGTGTCTTTGCGCGACGCGAGTCTCGGCCGAGCCCTACATTGCCGTGCGCGAAGGGCTGCCGTGCGGTGCCTGTCACGTCAACGTCACCGGCGGCGGGATGCGCACGGATCTCGTGCGCACTCACGCGCGCGACGTTTTGCGCTACCCGCTGTTCTTCGGGCGCTTCTCGAGTCCGCCCGAGTACTTCACCGGCGACATCAACAAGTACCTGGCGCTCGGTGCCGATTTGCGCGTCAGCGACACGGCGGTGTTTCAGCAGAATCCGGTGAACGGGCGCGTCGACAACAACACGGTTTTCAAAGGTACTTTGCAGACAAACACTATCGACGTGAATCAGTTCACGCTGTACGGCGAGGCGCGGCTGATTCCCGAGTACGTGACTGCGTACATCGACCAGCGTTTTGCCCCGAGTGTCGACAACCGCGAGGGCTGGCTGATGCTACGGGGCGTGTTCCCCTGGGGTGGATTCGTCAAGGCGGGCCAGATGTTTCTGCCTTACGGGCTGCAGATATGGGACGACAGTGCGTTCATTCGTGCGGGGCGTAACGGGTCGGCGCGGACCGGCTTCAGCTTCAATGCTTCGCAGGCCGGTCTGGAGGTGGGGGCGCAACCGGGGCCGGTGTCCGCCTTTGTCGCCGTGACCGACGGCCCTTCGGGGGATCGTTCGGCGCAGATTACCGGGACCGTATACGGGATGTTCGAGGGCGTTCCGATGGTGCGCAGCGTCTTCGTCGGCGGCTCGGGGTCGTATGTGCAGCCGCCGGGCAGCGAGCAGACCATCTTCGGCTTCTTCGGCGGCACGAATTTCGAGCGCCTGACGGTTCTTGGAGAGGCGGATTTTCTGTCGGTCCGGAATCCGCAGTCTAACGGACGCAACCTCGGGCACTTCATCAGTTACGTGGAGGCCGACTACCTGTTCTTCGGCTGGCTGAACTTCAAGGTGGCGGTCGATTACTCCGACTGGGACGGGAGTGCAGCCGGGAGCGTCGACGACGCGGAGAACCGGGTGTTGTTCGGGTTCGAGCCGTTTTGGAATCGGTTTCTACAGACGCGGCTGTTCTATGCGATCGGCAACGGTGTCGAGTCGCAGCCGACGCACAACCAGAACGTCCTTTATTTCGAGATTCACGGCTTTCTCTAGACCCCCTTGCTGGAGAAGGCCAGGAGGGCAGCATGCCGCAGGCGAAGGTCAACGGGATTACGATAAACTACAACGAAGTCGGCAGCGGCGATCCGCTGCTGCTGGTGATGGGTTTCGGTATGCCCGGGGAGGCGTGGCTGGGTTCACTGCCGTTTCTCGGGGGCTTCCGTGCCATTTACTTCGACAACCGGGGCACCGGCCAGAGCGATAAGCCGGAAGGGCCATACACCATCGAGCAGATGGCCGACGACGCGGCCGGCCTGCTCAGGCATCTGGGGATCAGCCGCGCGCACGTCTACGGCGTATCGATGGGCGGCATGATCGCGCAAGAGCTGGTCTTGCGACATGCCGCGCTGGTACGGTCGGTGGTGCTCGGTTGTACGATGTGTGGCGGCGCTTTCGCGAAGTTGGGCGATCCCGCGGTCCTCGACGAACTGATCGACGTCGTCGCCAACATGGGCAAACCCGACCCGGCCGCGTGGGTCGAACGGCAACTGCCGCTGCTCTTCCCGCCGGCGTGGGTCGAGGCTAATCCGGCGATTCGGGATCTACTGCTGACCGCGGTTACGATGATGCCGCCGACGCCGCCGCAGACCGCGCAGAACGCCATGGCCGGTATGTTCGGCTGGTCGACCTACGACCGCTTGCCGGAGATCGCGGCGCCGGCGCTGATCGTACACGGCGACGCCGACGTACTCATTCCGGTCGAGAACGCGCACATTCTGAAGGAACGCATCCCGGGAGCGGAGCTGTACATCGTGCCCGGTGCGGGTCACGGCTACCCGGCCCAGGATCCGGTGGGCGTCCACGCCGTGGTGACCGAGTTCCTGCGGCGACACTGAAGCAAAGTCGGCGGAGTTCGAACGCCGGCGAGGGCGTGGCAAAGGGCCTCAACCCCCGGCGTGCCGGACCGGCAGTCTGGCTCGCGTGTCGGGGCCGACCTCGTCGAGGAGTACCTCGCGGCTTGCGCACGCGGAGATGTGTGCGGCGATGGCGAAGCGCAGGGTTGAGGCGGCGTCGTCGTAGTCCTGCGGGGCCTGGCGGCCCTCGATCAGGGCGTCGATGAAATCGTGTGCGCCGAGGCGGAAACTTTCGATCCAGTCGGTAGGTATATCGTGCCAGGCCCGGGTTTCCCCGTCGCGGTAGAGAACGAGGGCGGGTTCGTCGAGCAGGAAGCCGCTGCAGCGGTTCACCCAGATGATGCCCTCGGTTCCGTGGATCTCGATGCGGTCGTCGGAGGCGTAGTAATGGGAGCGCACGCGCATCATGATCGACGCGATCACCTCCCAGCTGCCGAACTTGGGCACGCCGGCGTACTTCCATGAGATGAACAGCGGCCCGTCGAACAGAGCGCTCTCGCCGAAATCGTTGACGTGGATCCAAGCGTGGACGCGTTCCACCGGTTCCGGCACGAAGAAGCGGGCCATGTTGTAGCAGTGGTAGCCGTGGTCGAAGGCCATTGCGCCGCCGCCGCAGGTGTCCGGGTTCATGCGCCAGACCTGGGTGGCGGGTGGCACGCGCCAGCCGTCGTCCGGCCTACCGGCCGCCGTCTTGATGCGCACGGAGATGGGTTCGCCGACGGCGCCGGCCCGAACCAGCTCGTGCGCTTTGACGTGTGGGGGGTAGTACATGAAATTCTCGAGCACGCGCCAGCGGCGGCCGGCGGCGAGGGCGGCTTCGTGGATGTCGGCCAGTTCGCGCAGAGTGAGCGTCGGCGGCTTCTGCAGGGAGAGGTGTTTCCCGGCGCGGAGCGCGGCGATGGCGACGTTGCGGTGCAGGTGATGGGGCAGGAGAATCTCGACGGCATTCACGTCGGGGTCAGCGAGCAGCTCCTCGTAGTCGGTGTAGACCTTGCGGGCTCCCCACTCCTCGGCGCGCTGGCGCGCGAGGTCGGCGTTGCGGTCGCAGACGGCGAGGATCTCGGCTCTCGGGTGATCGAGGTAACCTGAGGCTTGCAGCGACGAGATCCGCCCACAGCCAATGAAACCGGCCCGTACACGTTCCAGCGGTGTCATGCGCGCGCCTATAGCACAGCTCATGCGATTTGCGATTCTTGCGGATGCGCGCAAGGCGAGACGATTTCGTCCGCGACCGTTCGCCCTCTCGATTTAGCGCCGGCACTGATTTACGGTCCGCGGCATGGCCTGCGCCGGCGTCGCGGACCGAAGAGCCAGGCAAGCGGACGGGAAGGGCAAACATGGGTGCACACGAAAGGCGAAGGGCACTGCGGGTGGCGGGCTGCGACCTCGGCAAGGCTGCGGTCAAGCTGGTGGTACTGACGGTCGAGGAGGGTCGCAGCGATATCGAGCGGAACGACTGCATCGCCCACGACGGCGGTCCGGTCGAAGCGTTCGCGGCCTGGTACCGCGACGCCGGCATCGCCGCCTGCGATGCACTCGGCGCCACCGGCCTGCACGCCGAAGAGCTGCAAGCTCCGGCGGTGAGCGGTCTGCCCGAGGACGCCTGCCTCACGGCCGCAATCGAGTTTCTCCCCGAACTGCACGGTCCGCTCAACCTCGTCAGCGTTGGTGCCCGGGGGTACAGCGTGCTCACCCGAGACCGCACGGGTCGTGTGCAGGCACTTGGCAACGACAAGTGCTCCTCGGGCACCGGCGAGACCATGGTTCGCATCGCCGGCCGCTTCGGCGTTGCCATCGAGGAGGCCGATGCTCTCGCGCGGCGCGCCAGCGACGCGATCCCGATCACGGCACGGTGTTCGGTCTTCGCGAAGAGCGAGATGACCCATTTCGGCAATCAGGGTCGGCCTGCCGACGCGCTCTTTCGCGGGTATTTCGGGTCGGTGGCGCGCTATGTCGCGGCCTTGTTGGCCCGCGTGCGAGTCGACGGGCCGGTGTATGCCGTCGGCGGCTGTGCGCGCATCGGCACCCTGGTCGACGCGCTGAGCGAGGCCCTCGACACGGACGTGATCGTGCCGGAATCGTTCCTCGTGTTGGAGGCAATCGGCGCCGCGTTGCTTGCCGCAGAGCAGTGCCGTCACGCCGCGCCGCGCCCGCTTCCGGCGGATCCGAACGCGCTGCTGGTCCATACGCCCGAGCGCTTCACCGTCTTACAGCCTGCCAGCCGGTGGCAGGGGCGCGTTCGGCGCCTGGCGGCGCCGCCGGTGTCCCCGGGTGCGGAGCGTGCGCCCTGCGTTCTCGGCCTCGATCTCGGTTCGACGGGCAGCAAGGCCGCGCTGACGTCGGTCGAGACGGGCGAACTGATTCTCGACGTTTACGACCGCACACAGGGCAACCCGGTCGACGCCGTGCAGCGCCTGGTGCGAACCGTTCTGACGCGCACCACGCCCGACGTGCGTGCCATTGCCCTGACCGGCTCGGGTCGCGAGGCGGCGGCCACGGTGATCCGCGCTGCCTTTCCCGAGGCGGCCGACCGCATCGCCACACTCAACGAGATCGTCGCGCACGCGACCGCCGCCATCCGCTGCGACGACAGCGCCGGCGAGAGCATGTCGGTGGTCGAGATCGGCGGGCAGGACGCCAAGTTCATCCAGATCGAAGGTGGCCGGATCGTAGAAAGCGACATGAACAAGGCGTGTTCGGCCGGCACCGGCTCGTTCCTCGAAGAACAGGCGCACTTCTACGGCGTCGACGACATCGGCGAGTTCACCCGTATGGCGATGGCCGCCACGCGTCCCCCCGACCTCGGACAGATGTGTACGGTGTTCGTCGCCGATGCCGCGGCCGAAGCGCACAACGAGGGCTTTGGGGTCGCCGATCTCTTCGCAGGCTTCCAGTACTCGGTGATCCACAACTACATAAACCGCGTCATGGGCCAGCGCACGTTCGGGCAGCGGATCTTTTTCCAGGGCAAGCCGGCCTCGGGAGTATCGCTTGCCTGGACGCTCGCCGCGGTGACCGGGCGTGAGGTCGTCGTCCCGCCGAACCCGGGGGCCATGGGGGCCTGGGGCATCGGGCTGAGTGCGCTCGACGAGTTCGGTGCGGCAAGGCTCGTGGCCGCGCCCGCTTTGGACCTTGCGCGGGTGCTCGACGCCGAGGTGGTCGGCCAGAGCGAGTTCCAGTGCCGCGACCGCCAGTGCGCGACGCTCTGCACGATCGAACGCACGCGCGTCGTGGTCTCCGGCGCGGAGGAGACGGTGCTCTCCGGCGGGGCCTGCCCCAAGTACGAAGTGGCCGGCGGCGTGCGCGTGAAACCTCCGAAGGAGGCCCCCGTCGCCTTCGACGAGCGGGCGGCACTGCTCGCCCCGTACCTTGCCGGGCGTCCGGGCGCACGCACGGTCGGCATTCCCGTGGCGGGCGCAACTGCCGGCTACGTGCCGTGGATGGTCGAGTTTGTCGCCACACTCGGCTTCGGTGTAGGGGTGCTCGCGCCGGATGCCCGGTCGCTATCGCGCGGCGAGGAACGTTGCTACTCCTACGACGCCTGCGCGCCGGTGAAGGTGGCCCATGGAGTCCTCGACGCCGGCGTCGAGCGGATCTTCTTTCCGACGGTTCTCGCGACCGACAGCGTGGTCGGCGGCTGCGGGCGCACCTGCGCGATGGAGCAAGCGCAACCGGCGATGGCCGGTGCGGCGCTACGCGCGCGCGGCAGCGCAATCGAGGTCATCAGTCCGGTGCTCTCGTTCGACACCGGGCCGGACAGCAAGGCTTTCGCGCAGCAGGCACTGGAGGCTGCGCGGGAGCTTCTCGGCGCCGGGCCGGACCGAAACCGGGTCGCAGCGGCGTGTCGCGTCGCCGCGCAGGCGCAACGGCGTTACGACGAGGCCCTCCTCGAGATTGGCCGGGGGACGCTAGACTACGGGCGGGCCGCGGGCATCCCGGTAATCCCGGTCTGCGGCCCCCTCCACGTCATTCATGACCCGGTTGTCAATGCCGGGATTCCCCGGTTGCTGCGCGAGAATGGCGTTCTGGCCCTGCCGATGGACTGCTTCCCTCTCCCGGCCGGCGTGCATTCCGTTCCTCGTATGCCGTGGTCGGATATGCGTGCGGCTTTGCGAATTGCCCTGGCCTCGCGGGAGCGCGGCGATTGCTACCCGTTGCTGCTGTCGTCGTTCGGGTGCAACCCGGCCTCCTTTGGCGAGCAGCTCTTCACGGCGCTTCTCGAGGGTCATCCGCACACAACGCTTGAAAGCGACGGCCACGGCGGTACGGCAGGCTACACCACCCGTGTGCAGGCGTTCCTGCACACGGTGCGGCGTCACGACGGGCGGCCGAGCTCTACGGCGCCCTCGCGCCTGCGCATGCTGGAGCCGTTGCCGAACCCGCCGATTGCACGCGGAGACACGAGGCAGTTCGTAATGCCCAGCGTCGGCGAACCTTATTCTCGAGTCATGGCGGCGAACTTCCGCGCCTTTGGTCTCGATGCCATCACGCCCGGCCCGTCCGACGCCGAGCGTCTGCGCGCCGGCCGCCGCGACTGCTCGGGCAAGGAGTGCATTCCGTACCAGCTCATCTGGGGCGCGTTTCGCCATCACCTGGACCGCCGCGGCGACGACCGCGAGCGCGTACTGGTGCAGGTCACTGGCCAGGGCGTGTGCCGCAATTGCATGTTCTCGGTCAAAGACCAGCTTTCACTCGAACGGCTCGGCCTCGGCGACCTCGTAACCATGCGCGACATCCAGCCGGAGCGTTCGCTCAGTTCGTCGTTCCTGGCGCGGACCGGAATCTCGTCTACGGTGAGCGACATCCTCACGCAGCTCGCGGCCTACCACCGTGCGCTGGAGCGCACCCCGGGCGAGGTGGACCGCCTGCACGCCGCGCTCTGTAAGGATTTCGTTCGACTCGCGGAGCGGCCGGCGTTCGACGGTATGTTCGCCGGATTCCGCGATACGCGGCGGTACGGCCGGGCGCTCGGCGAGCTCGTCGAACGCGCCTCCGCCGCCTACGCGGCACTGGCGGCGCGGGCGGCGGAGGACCGGCGGCTTCGGACGGTACTGCTTGCGGGCGACATTGCCGTGAAGATGGACGAGTTTGCGAACGACGGCATCGTCAGGCGGCTCGCCGAGCGCGGTCTGAAGGTGGCGATCGAGCCGTCGCAGGTGCTCCTCGAATATGCGTCAACCGAGGCACCCGGCGAGATCGCCCGCACCGGGGAAGGCCGTGCCCGGCCGCTCGTGGCCATGGCGTTGCGGCGTATGCGCCGCAAGCTCTACGAGCGCGTGCAACGGCTGCACCCGTGGATCCCGGACGGTGCGGTGGCGCCGTTACTGGCCGAGAGTGCACGCGTTCTCGGGCGGCATCCGCGAGGCGAGGCGCCGGTAACGATCGGTAGCGTGCTCCACTATTGGAAGGCGGGGTTGTTCGACGGCGCAGTGCTCGTCAGTCCCTGGGGTTGCGGCCCGGCGCTGGTGAGCGAAAGCATCCTGCGCCACCAGGCCGATATCCCGATGCTCTTCGTTTACAACGACGGCTCGCCCGTAGACGAGCGCCGTCTTAACGCGTTCGCTTTCCGCCTGCGCCGCGAACCGTCGCGGGCGGCGCCGTATCCGGCTGTTTCGGTGCGTTCCGAAGGACCGACCAGTCGGGCGGCCAGGGACAACGGTCATCCCGGGTCGCGGGCCTCGGCCGGTGGTGTAGAACGCACTTGAGCGGCGTTTCGAGCCGCCGTACAGTCGGGGCCAATGGTGACGGGGGTGAGATGGACGACGTTTGGAAGGTAGTGGCTTACTTGCAGGCCCATCCGCTGCTGACCGTTGGCGGCGCGGTGGCGCTCGTTGGGATGTATTACCTGCTCAACCGCAAACCGAAGGCGACGCGCGACGCCGAAGCGCGCCTGGAACAACTGCGGAAGGAGCGTCACGACCATTATCGGCAGCAGCGGCCGCTGAAGTAGCGGGCCGGGCTCTTTGCTCCCCGGCGCCTTGCCAAAACAAAATCTTGGTAGTGGTGCGCCTGCGTGTTAGCCTCGGTGGTGATGCTACGCGGTGACTTCCACCACCACATCGACAGCGACCCGGTAGACGGTCATTTCGTGCCGCACACGGGGGGCGAGCTGATCGACCGGGCGGTGGCGGTGGGGTTACAGGTCGTGGCGATCACCTGTCACGAGTCGATGCCGTATGGGGACGATCTGGTCGACTATGCGGCGGGGCGCGGTGTGGTGCTGTTGCGCGGCATGGAGGCGACGGTCGAAGGGTGTCACGTGCTGCTGCTGAATTTCCGCGAGTGGCCTGCGGGCAAGTGCACGATGGCCGAAGTGGCGGCTTGCAAGACACCCGGAGCGCTGGTGATTGCGCCCCATCCGTTCTACCCGACCGGCATTGCGGGGGGCGACGTGCTGGCGGAGCATCGCGACGTCTTCGACGCGGTCGAATTCTCGGGCATGTACACGGCGATGACCGGTTACTTTAACCGTCGGGCGCTGGCTTTCGCGGCGTCCGCGGCGCTGCCGGTGGTGGGTAGTTCCGACACGCATTTCTTGTGGCAGCTCGGGGCGACGTTTACCGCCATCGACGCGGACCCGGAGCCGGCCGCGGTCGTCGAGGCGATCCGGCACGGCCGGGTGCGGCTCGTGACGCGTCCCCTGAGCTGGGTAGACGTCGCCCGCTTCGTGGTGCGGTCGCACTCGACAAAGCGGGTACTGCGCGACGGCATGGAGTACATGTTGCGTATCCTCCGCCGCACCAGAACGCGCGCCGCCCAGCCGACACCGCTGCCGGGCGGTGTCGACCTGGAACCTGCCGTGGCCGGCAGGGTCGAACGGCCGTGGCCGGGCGACCGCGCTGGCAAGCGAAAGCTGGGTTCCGGTCCGGAATCGGGGTTGGCGGGTTGATTCGGGAGCTGGACCGGGCGGTCCGAGGGCTCGCCGGCGGATAGCGTGCAGGCAGGGCTGGGTGTGTGTCCGAGCGCCGGGAAGTGGCGAACGGGGGTGCTTACTCGCGGTTGCGGTTGACGAAGCGGAAAGCCTCGTAGATGTCGATCAGGGTTTGGCGTTGAGTTTCGGTCAGGTGCGGGTCGCGACGGATCTCGCGAACGACGTCGAGTTCGTCAGTGTCCAACGGGTCGAGGACGCCCGCCTGAAGCTGCAACGTTTCCGCCGACAGGCGCAGGGCGCCGGCGATCGAGTGCAGGATGGTTCCGCTCGGATCGCGCAGCCCGTTTTCGATTTCTTTGAGTACCGCGGCGGAAATCCCGCTCTGCTCCGCCATCTTCCGCAAGGAGATGTTCGCCAGTTGGCGCTGCCGCCGGATATAGCCGCCGATCCCCACCACCCGTGCCGGGACTCTCGACCTGACCATGCCAAATTAAACCCCTGAATTCGGGTACTTGCAAGCGATCCCCGGCCGGGAGCCTGGAGGAGTCCGCCCTGGCGTGCTCCTCGACGCGGTTCGGGACGGTCGTCGCGATGACTTTCTCCGTCCCGTCTCTACCGGCCGTACTCGCGCGGCGAGGCGCGCACGGCGCGCTCGAAGGCCCACTCGCGGATGTGGTCCACCTGCTCCTTCATCGTGCGCGACAATGGCACGATGCTCGACGAGGCGTTGAGCAAGTCGTCGTCGGCCAGCTCGCGTTCCTCGAGCCGGGCGGCGGTAATTGCCGAAACCACGCATTGCTCGATCTCGGCGCCCGTCCACCCGCGGGTGAACTTCTTCAGCCGCTCGACGTCGAACCCCGCCGGGTCGTATCCCCGGCGTTCCAGGTGGATCTTGAAGATCTCCACCCGCTCGTCGTCGAGCGGAATGTCGACGAAGAACACCTCGTCGAAGCGGCCCTTGCGAATCATCTCGGCCGGCAGGAGGTCGATGCGATTCGCGGTTGCCGCGACGAACAGGCCGCGCGCCTTTTCCTGCATCCAGGTCAGGAAGAAGGCAAAGATGCGGCCCTGTTCCCCCGAGCTCTCCGTCGAGGTGATGCCCATTTCGATTTCGTCGAACCAGACGACCGCTGGCGCGATCTCCTCGAGCATGTGGCAGGCGCGCACGAAGGCGCCTTCGGGGGCGCCGTGCCGACCCGAGAAGATCTCGGTCATGTCTATGCGGTACAACGGCAACTCGAAGCACGACGCGATCGCCTTTACCGACAGGCTCTTGCCGCAGCCGGATATACCCATGACCAGCACGCCCTTGGGGACGATCTCGGCCTTGACGCTATCGCCCATGAGGAAAAGGCGGCGTCGTTCGAGCAGCCATTTCTTGAGGATTTCGAGCCCGCCGATCTGCCCGATGCTGGTCCCCTCGGCGACGTACTCGATCATGCCGGTGCGGTTGACCAGTAGCTTCTTTTCCTCCAGCAGCAGGTGGTGCGAGTTGGCGTCGAGGCGATTTGCGTGGGCGAGGGCGCGACGCACCGCATGGCGCGCCTCGTCGAGCGTCAGGCCTTGCAGCGCACGTGCTAGTTGGAGCAGCGTCTCGCCCGCGGTGTCCACCGTTCCGCCGGCGGCGGCAATGCGCCGCGCTTCCTCCTGCAGGAACTCGATCAACTCCTGAGTATCGGGCAGACGAAGTTCCACGTAGACGACGCAGCGCGAGATCTCCTCGGGAATGAACTGCACCGGCGAGGTGATGACGACGAACTTGTTGCGATCGAAGCAGACGTCGTACAGATCGCGCAGCCGCCGCCGGATATCGGCGCCCTCGCGCATCGGTTCGTGGAAGTCCTTGAGGTGGAAGATGCCCGGCGCATCGTGTGCGGCGATGAAGTCGAGCACGGCGCGCGGTCCCATCGCTTCGCCGCCCGGCTCGTTCCCGTCGGCCCGGGCGAGACCGTCGGTAAGGCTCCAGGTCCAGACCGGCAGGGGCGGCGAGAACAGGGCCTGCCCCGCCTGTCTCAGCAGCGCCGCGACCCGTTGCTCCTCCGCGGTGCGCACATAGGTCAGTGGACGGCCGGAGAGCAGGATCTCGCGAACGGTGGCGAGCGCACGGCTTTCGTTGGCGGGGGTGTTCATCGCGGGGCTGGGCGTCGTGCGGACTCCGGTATCGTGGTGGTTACTGCGGTGCACTTGTTCCCGCGGGAGCAGTGGCGATGGCGATCTTTTCGGCGCCGGCTTCCCGGGCGATCGTCATGACTCTGACCGCCTGCTCGAGGACGACGTTGCGGTCGCCCTGAAGAATGACATTGCGCTCCGGGCTGGCCGCGAGGGCTGCTTCCAGCGCCGGTTTGAGTCCGTCAAGAAGCACGGGCTGGCCGTCGATCTCCAGCTTCTGATCGGCGGTGACGGTGACCATCACGCCCGCCGGTTGCGCGCCGCCGCTGCCGGCGCGCGGTAGATTGACCTTGGTGCCCTGCTGCACGAGGGCGGTGCTAGTCACCATGAAGATGATCAGCAGCACGAGGAATATATCGGTAAGCGGCGTGACGTTGATCTCGGCGACAATGCTCGTGTCGTCGCCGTTGCCCTCGCCGAGGTCAACGGGACTGAGCGACACGGTGGAGAGCTCCTTCACGGGTCCGCGGTGCCGACAGGTGCACCAGCAACTCGTCAGTCCACTCCCGCCAGACGGCGGACAGATTGCCGATACGGACCATGAACGCGTTGTAGGCGAAGATCGAGAGCACACCGACGAGCAGTCCGCCGGCGGTGGCGATCAGGGCTTCGGAGATGCCCGCCGCGACGACGGCGAAACCACCGGAGCCGGTGGCGGCCATGTTCTCGAAGGCGCGGATTATGCCGATAACCGTACCGAGCAGGCCGATGAACGGCGCCAGGCTGCCGACGGTTCCGAGGAGCCAGACGTAACGTTTGAGGCGCCTTGTCGCCTCGGCGAGCCGCCGGACGGCGAGGCGGCCGCGGATCGAGTCGTCGGCCTCGGGGTGGCCGAGCACGGCCTTGTAGACCGTCGCCAGTGGCGAGCCGTCGCCCCGGCTGATGGCTAGGGCATCGGAGAACCCGCCGTCTCGAGCCGCTTCGCTAACCAGACCATGCAGCCGGGCGGCGCTGCGCGCCGCTCGTGCAATGCTCCACAGTCGTTCCAGGGTGATGGCCACGCTGACGACCGAACACAGTAACAGGGGGTACATGACGGCACCGCCCTGCTCGATGAGACCCAAGAATCCGCGCGGCTCGATCATGTGGTGATCGGGACGATAGCGCAGGCCCTCCGGAGGCGCAATTCGCCGCCGCCGCGGTCAGCGCCAGTCCGGGGGCATTGGCAGGTACTCGCTGCCGCGTCGAATGGCGAAGGCCTGCAGGAAGATGCCGCCGGTGCCCTCTGCCCGGGCGTAGGGTGTGCGGATGTCCAGACGAAGAGCCGTGCGCTCTCCGCTGGCGATGCGAGTGCGGTACTCCTTCTGGAAACGATCGACTTCTTCGGAGGTCGATCGCGGTGCGAGCAGGATGCGGACGATGACCCGCACGCCGTCCACGGGTTCGGGGTACGGGTTCCCGATCAGTCCGCGCACCTGAATGACGCGGCCGTCGCTCGACTGCTCGGTAACAAAGACCGGGAGGAGGCCGAGATCGGCCTGCGGCATGTTTGCCGGCGACGGCAGCGGCGGTGGGTTGGCGGATGTGGCCGGGGGCTTGGACTTCGCGGGGGGGCGCGGGCGTGCGCAGCTCGCCAGGGGCAGGGTCGCCAGCGCCACGACGGCCAGGGCGATGCGGCGGTGCCGCCGCCGTGTTGGCCAACTCATCCTTGGGCTGCTCCCCGCATGTACTCCGCCTCTACGCCGCCTCGCGCCACAGGTGCCGGGTTAGCCTCAATCAGAGCGCAGTTCGAGTCGACGGGAAGATCGATTGCGGCCCAAGGTTATCACACTGGACCGGATGCTCCATGTGTGATGGCCTGGCACGTCAGCCGCGATGACGCAGCGGGGATAGCGTGGTAGGTTGTCCGCCATGTCGATCGCCGATGCCGTGGTCCCGCCGCCGTCGCCTCTTGCGATGGAACGTCGGTTCCCATCTCTCACGGGGAAACTGGCGCGGGTGTCCCTCACCGTCCTGCCGACCCCGGTCGAGAGGATGGACCGTTTGAGCGCTTCGGTGGGAGACGCGGATCTCTGGATCAAGCGCGACGACCGCAGCGGCACCATGTATGGCGGCAACAAGCCGCGCAAGCTCGAGTTCTCTCTGGGCGACGCCCTGGCGCAGGGGAAGCGCGCCGTGATGACCTTCGGCGGTATCGGCACCAATCACGGGTTGGCGACCGCCGTGTGCGCCCGATCGCTGGGGTTGCGGTGCATTCTCGTCCTGTTGCGGCAGCCGGTTACGGAGCACGTTCGCCGCTCCTTGCTGCTTTACGGTGCCGCGGGGGCCGAGTTGCATTACGCGCCGACCGTGGGGCCGGTGGCCGTGCGCGCCGCCGCCGTGTGCCTGCGCGAACTCCTGCGCGGGCAGCTTCCCTACGTAATTCCGGCTGGCGGTACGTCGGTGCGCGGCACGCTCGGGTACGTCAACGCCGCCTTCGAATTGCAGGAACAGGTTGCTGCCGGCGCCCTGCCGGAGCCCGACTGGATCTTCGTGCCGCTGGGCAGCGGCGGCACCGTGGCGGGCCTGGCGGCCGGTCTCAAGCTTGCCGGCCTGCGGTCGCGCGTCGCCGCTGTGCTGGTCACCGACATCCTGCCGCCGACGGCGGAGCGGTTGGCGCGTCTGGGCACAAACGCCCTGGAGTTCCTGCGCAGCCGGGCGCCGGAAGTCCCGGCGATGAGCGTCACGGCCGACGATCTGACGATTGTGCGGGGGTATCTG
Organism: Candidatus Binatia bacterium; assembly: GCA_023150935.1. Taxonomy (NCBI): domain Bacteria; phylum Candidatus Binatota; class Binatia (SeqCode); species Binatia bacterium. The sequence goes on from JAKLJW010000019.1 coordinate 18,671, forward strand.
GGGGATTGCTACGGTGCCCCCACGGAAGCGGCCCGGCACGCGCGCGATCTCATGGAGGACTGCGAGGGCATTCGTCTCGAAACGACCTACACGGCGAAGTGCCTGGCCGCTTTGCTCGACGCGGCCCGTCAGCCGGACCGTCGGCGGTCGCACCTGATGTTCTGGAACACGTACAGCAGTGTCGACCCGACGCCGCACCTCGGACGGATGCCCGCTTATCGGGAGCTGCCGCGGGTGTTTCACCAGTTCTTCCTGGGTGCGCCTGTGCCGGCCTGAGGACGGCGGAGTTCTGGCGGTTGCAAACCCGAGACCGCCGCGTTTAGTTGGGAGAGATGGATCGCGGGGTCACCAGTATGCTGCTTACGCGACGTGCTTTGCTGGGGCGTGCGGCGCTGGCGGCGGGGTGGCTGACCTTGAGCCGGCTGCGCCCGCTACCGGCTCACGCGACCGTCCCGGAAGCGACGCCCGCGTTGACGACATTGTCGGCGACCGAAGCGGCGACCATGACGGCGATCGCGGAGCGCATGGTATGCGGCGAGGCGTCGGGGATGCCGCGTTTCGGCGAGACGCCGGCACTGGCGACGATCGATCGGGCGCTCTCGCAGGTCGATACGGAGGTTCGCCGGCAGTTGCGCTGGCTTCTGTGGGGTTTCGAATGGGGCCCGCCGGTGTTTGCGTTACGCCTGACGACTTTCACCCGCATGTCACCCGAGGCCCAGGACGAGTACCTGCAGGGATGGGCCACCAGCCGCAGTCAGCTTCGCCTGCTCGGATTCCGGGCTCTCAAGAATCTGTCGATGCTCGGCTACTATGCTCAGCCGTCGACCTGGCCGGCGATCCACTATGACGGGCCGTGGCTCGGCGGCGCCGCGGGTCCGGTAAGGACGAGTTCGCCATGATCGTGAAGGGCCGGACTCTGGATCGCGACGTCGATTTGCGTTGCGAGGTCTGCGTGATCGGTTCGGGCGCCGGCGGTGCGGTCGTCGCCAGGGAGCTTGCCGGGGTGGGCCGCGACGTCGTCGTGCTCGAGCAGGGGGGGTATTACACGAAGGCGGACTTCACTCAGCGCGAAGACGAGATGATGCCGCTGCTCTACGAGGACATGGGGCAGCGCGCCACCGATGACGGCTCGGTCATCATTCTGCAGGGGCGCAACGTCGGCGGCTCCACGGTGCATAACCTCTGCTACAGCTTTCGCACGCCGGCGCCGATCCTGGACAGGTGGGCGCGCGAGGACGGTGTCCGCGAGATGCGCTACGCCGATCTTGAGCCGTCGTTCGAGCGCGTCGAGGCGATGCTCAAGGTTAAGCAGATTCGGCCCGACGAAGTGAATGTTCTCAACGACAAGATCCGGCAGGGATGCGAGAAGCTCGGCTATCGCGGCTTCGTCACACGGCACAATCGGGAGAACTGTTTGCGTAGCGGCTTTTGCCTGCTCGGATGTTCGTACGATGCCAAGCAGAGCATGCTGGTCACTTACGTCCCGGCGGCGTCCGAGGCGGGTGCCCGCATCTATGCCGATTGCCAGGTGACCGGCCTGACGACGGCCAACGGGCGGGTGAAATCGGTCGAGGCTACCGTTGTCGATGCGGATCGCCGGCCTCGCTTCGGTATGCGCGTCGAGGCCGACGTGGTGGTGGTGTCGGCGGGGGCCATCAACACGCCGCAGCTACTGCTGAACAGTCGGGTGCCGAACCGCAACCGGCAGATCGGGCGCAACCTGCACCTGCATCCGAGCGTCTTGATGGCCGGTTTTTACGACGAAGACGTTCACGGTTACCGCGGCATCCCGCAGAGCTTTTACGTCGACCACTTCATCGATCTCGAGAAGGACCCGGACCGCGGCTACATCCTGATGCCGGTCTTCGGTTATCCGATTGCGACCGGCGCGCAGCTCCCCGGCTTCGGGGCCGAGCATGCGGCGATGATGCGCGAGTACCATCGCATGGTGGCCATTCTCGTGCTGCTCCACGATCAGTCCGCGGGTACGGTCACGGTAGACCGCAGCGGGCGGCCGCGAATTCAGTACGGCCTGACGGCGGACGATGAGGCGCAGATACTCGAAGGTATGGAGCATTGCGCCGAGATCCTCTTTGCCAGTGGCGCCCGTCGGGTTCTGGCTCCGTACGAAGTGCCGCTGTGGTTAGGTCCGAACGATGATCTCGGCGCGATTCGTTCTCGCGGATTGCGGCCCAACGAAGTCCAGATCGCCTCGACCCATCCGCAGAGCACCTGCCGCATGGGCGAGGACCCGCGGCGGGCCGTGGTGAATTCGTGGGGTCGCTCGCACGAGGTGCCCAACCTGTTCGTCGCCGACATGAGCGTGTTTCCGACCTCGCTCGGGGCGCCGCCGCAGATCACCACCGCGGCGCTCGGCGACCGGACGGCGCACTACATCGCGGCGGAGTGGCCACGTCTGAAGGGATGATCGGGGTGTCGCGGGGCGCGTTCCGGGTCGTCGGCCTCGGGTTTCAAGTCCGGGGCGGCCCCAGGCCTATCTGAACAAGTCGAACTCGCGGCGTCGGATGAGGGTGCGGCCACAGCCATCGGTCGGGGCAAAACGGTAGCCGCGCACGACTGCCGCGGGAATGCCGTCGCCCTTACCCATGACCAGACCGGCGGCGGCGGCCAGGGCGTCGGCCTGGGCGATCACCGTGTGGTGCAACTCGCGCCCGGTCAGGTCGTGCTCCCCACGGTGGTCGCGTAACGCGTCCATGCCGGCGACGCCGAGGGCGAAGTCGAGCAGGCCCTCGCGCCATGGGCGGCCGAACGTATCGGTCACGATCGCGGCGATCCGTGCCCCGGTCGCGGCGGCAATGGCGTCGCAGATACGCCGCGCACTGGAGTCGGGGTCGCGCGGCAACAGGATGACCGTTTCGGGGTCGAGGCTGTTTGACTCGTCGACTCCGGCGTTGGCGCAGACCCAGCCGGGACCGGTCTCGACGATGAGGTGGCCACGGTCCATGCGAACGATTCGGGTGGTTTCGCGGAGCACGACCTCGACGACGCGCGGGTCCTTGTCCCTGGTCGACGCGGCGATGCGATGCGCGAAGTCCGACGGCACGACGGTGTCGAGTCGTACCACCCGCCCCTCGGCCTTGGAGACGACCTTCTGACAGACGACGAGGACATCACCGGTTTGCGGCTGTGGTCCGCGCTCGGCGAGCACGGCGACGAGGATGGCAGCGAGGTCGTCGCCGGGCTGCACGGCGGGGACGCCGTGCACGGGGGTGATGGTCAGGCTCATGGGGAGGCTTCCGCGAGGACGGTCGCTGCCAGTCGGCGAGCGCGTGCCGGGCTCGACATGAGAGTGTCCGCGATCACCGGGCGCAGGCCGAGGGCGGCGACCCGCGGGGCGTGAGCCGCGTCGCGGGTGTCGAAGACGAACGTGCCGGCGACATCGCGGTATAGACGGGCAATGCCGACCGGAGACACCTCATGCCCAAGGCCGCGCAGCATATGATGGAGCGGCCCCTTGACCGGCCGGCCGCCGATCAGCGGGCAGACGGCGACGACGTGCGCGCGCCTGGCCCGCAACGCGGCCCGCACGCCCGCAAGGGCGAGGATCGGTCCGATGCTGACGAGCGGGTTGCTCGGTGGGATGATCACCGCCGCACTCCGTCGCAGGGCGGTAATGACCTCGCGCGAAGGCCGGGCTCGGCGGTAGCCGCGCCAGGCGATACGCCGCACGCGCCCCCGGCCGCGCCCGTGGACGAGGTAGCGCTGAAATGCGAGCGGTCCGCGCCCCTCCACGTCGACGAAGGTGCGGACCGGATCGTCGGTCATCGGGAGTACCCGGGCGCGGACGCCGTGGGCACGAGCGATGGTGCGGGTGACCGTGGTAAGTCGCCGGCCACGGCGCAGGGCGTCGGTTCGGAAGATGTGTGTCGCCAGGTCCATATCGCCGAGACGGAACCAGGTTTCGGGGTAGTAGTCGGCCAGCGCTCCGAGGCAGCGAAAGGCGTCTCCCCGCCGACCCCAACCCTGGTTGGGATGCACGGCGCCGGCAAGCGTGTAGATCACCGTGTCGATGTCGGGGGACACGTGCAAACCGAAGAAGGAATCGTCGTCGGCGGTGTTGACGACAGTGGTCAGCGCGGTGGGCTCAAGCAGCGGGCGCAGGCCCCGTAGGAAACGCGCCGCGCCCACTCCGCCAGCCAGCACCGTCACCGGTGCGTTGCGCCTGATCGACCGAGACGGTCCCATATGTTGTCGTGCGCTCCACGGGTACGCGGCCAACGGCGCGGATCAGCGCGTGCATGTCGGCGACGGGGAGGTACTCTCCCGCGTCACCGCCGGCCGACTTGGTGATCTGTTCTTCCATCAGGGTCCCACCGAGATCGTTGACCCCTGCCTGCAGGCTCAGTTGCGCCAGATCTCGGCCGAGTTTGACCCACGACGTCTGAATGTTGTCGATGCAACCGCGCAGCAGCAACCGGGCCACGGCGTACATGCGCAGGTCGAACGCCCCCCTGGGCGGCGGGTCGACCATGCCGCGCTGGTACAGTGCAGTGTAGGTGTGAATGAAGCGTAGGGGCACGAATTCGGTGAAACCGCCGGTGTCCTTCTGGATGCGGCGGAGCAATAAGAGGTGGCGTACGATGTGAGCCGGGGTTTCGATGTGGCCGTACATCATCGTCGACGACGAGCGTAGCCCCACGATGTGCGCCGTGGTCACGATATCCACCCAGGAGCCGACATCGACCTTCTTGTGACTCAGCACGTCGCGGACGTCGTCGTCGAGGATTTCCGCCGCGGTCCCGGGGATCGTGCCGAGGCCGGCGTCTTTCAACATCTTCAGGTAATCGCGGTGCGTCATGCCGGTGCGGCGGGCGCCGTAAAGGATCTCCATCGGAGAGAAGGCATGAACATGAATGTCCGGGAAGCGACCCTTGATGGCGGCCACGAGGTCGCGATAGACGAAAGGGTCGAGTTCCGGATTGATGCCGCCCTGCATGCAGATCTCGGTGGCTCCGAGAGCGACCGCTTCCTGGACCTTGGCCAGCACGTCGTCGACGGTGTCGGTTCGTGCGTCGCTATCCTTGCGGTGCCGGGCGAAGCCGCAAAAGCGGCAGCCAACAAAGCAGACATTCGTGAAGTTGATGTTGCGGTTAACCACATAGGTTACGGCCGGGCCGACGTCGGCGGCGCGGACCTTGTCGGCGGTGCGGATGAGTGCGGCCAGGTCGGGGCCCTCGGCGCCGAGGAGCAAGATGCCGTCGTCGAAGGTCAGCTCGTCGCCGGCGACGGCGCGCTCGAGAATGTCGGCCAGTCCGGGTCGGGAGGCGGCAAGCATGGAATCGAGCGAACGCTCGTCGTGGACGAGCGCGCGAAGGTTCTGCATCAACATATCCGTGCTCCTAGTTCGGCGGTTCGTGCCGCCACGGGGGTCGCCAGGGCCGGGTCGAGGAAGCCGGGTCGGTCGACGTACTCCGGGTATATCGGCAGGCGGGGCTGGAGCGTGAAGCCCTCCGAGCGGCAGAGGTCGGCGAGCGCGGCGACATGAGGCCACGGCGCCTCCGGATTGACGTAGTCGGGGGTGACGGGGGAGATGCCGCCCCAGTCGTTGAGGCCGGCGGCGAGCAGCAGGCGGTGATCGTACGGGCTGAGGTTCGGCGGTGCCTGGATGCTCATATCCCAGAGCAGCAGGCGAGCGACCGCGATCGTTTGAGCCAGCTCGAGGCTGCCGGTTTCCGGGTGGGTCGCGGCGCCGGTGTTGGGCTTCGCCCGGAAGTTCTGCACGATGACCTCCTGTATGTGACCGTGCCGGGCGTGGAGGTCGCGAATAGCCGCCAGACTATCGACGCGCTCGGCGCGGGTTTCCCCGATGCCCACGAGAATGCCGGTGGTGAGTGGGATGTGCAGCTCGCCCGCCTCGCGCAGCATCCGCATGCGCGGCTCCGGGTCCTTGTCCGGCGCATGGTAGTGCACCTGGCCCTTGCGGCGGAGTCGTGGACTGACGCATTCGAGCATAAGTCCCATGCTGACGTTAACCGGGCGGAGTAGCTGCAATTCGTCGCGGCTCATCACGCCCGCGTTGGTGTGGGGGAGCAATCCCTCATCGATGGCAATCGTGCAGGTCTGGTGCACGTACTCGACGGTCGTGCGGTGTCCGAGCGCGGCCAGTGTCTGGCGATGGCTGCGGAAGGCGAGTTCGGGCTTGTCGCCGAGGCACATCAGGGCCTCGACGCAACCCTGGCCGCGTCCGGCACGGCTGGCGGCACGGACTTCCGCAGGCCGCATGGTCCAGGCATGGGGGTCGTCCGGGTCGCGGCGAAAGGTGCAGTACGTGCAGCGGTCGCGGCACAGATTTGTGATCGGCAGAAAGACCTTGGGGGAGTAGGTGACGGTGGAGCCCTTCAGGCGGGAGCGCACGGTGCCCGCGACGGCCAGCAGGGCACTTATTTCCGTGGAATCCTCGGTGTGGAGGAGCGTCTGGGCGGCGTCGACGTCGATGGGGTGGCCGTCGAGCGCGCTACCGAGGGCGCGATGAACGACTCCAGTCAGGCCCCGCCAGCCCGCGGGCGCCACCACATCCACTGACGGCGGCATGATCCGTGCGTACCACAACGCCGCCGGTCGGAATAGCCGAGCGCAGAAAAAGGCGCCGACCCCGGTAAGGCCCCTGGGGCGCTTGACCCTTGCGGGGCCGGGGTCGGGCGGTCAGGCCGCGATGCGGTAATCGTGGCGCACGCGCAGAGCCAGCAGACCGTCTTCGCTGCGGTTGGCGGCGAGGAAGTCGCTGACTCGCGGCAATTCCGTGGCGTCGAAGATCCGGCTGCAGCTCTGCACTAGCTCGACATATTGCGCGTCGGGCATACGGGCGATGCTGATGGACGGATCGTCGGCGTCGTCGAAAGCCACGTCGAGGGCGTCCACGTCGATGCTTTCGATCACGGCCCGCACGACTCCAATAAAGCTGTCGAGCTTGCTCGGGCGCAGTGCGTGCGGATAGAGCTCGCGGTCGAGGCCGTGCAGGAGATGGGCATCTTCGATGCTCACGCTGGTCGGCAGCGACTCCAGGTGGCCCGGTGTGAAGCGGTAAATCCGCGGCTCGTCGACCGATGCTCGCTCCACCGTCACGAGGTACCTGGTATGGCCGTCGGTGACCGTGAAGGTCACGATGCTCATCGGATCCCAGACCGGGCCGATGGCGCGTACTGCCGTGTCGTGCCGGCTGACAATGGCCAGTGAGTGACCCTCGTGTTCCGCCTGGAATTCCAGCAGCGCTTCGGTGGCGGCGGCGACACTGTCGTCGTCGGGGCGTGCAGCAACCGCAAGGGGTTGCAGGCGCTTGCAGTCATGGCAGGCGAGATATTGGGTATCGGTGACGTGCGTGGTCATGGTTTGGGTCCTCGCGGCGAATTTTGTCAGGAGTGCAGCCGGGGGGCCGCGCTCGGTCGTGGGGGTAGGGTGACGGTGAACCGGGTGCCCTGGTTGGCGGCGCTGCGCACGCGCAACTGGCCGCCGAGCAGGTCGACGAGGCGAGTGGCGATACGCAGCCCCAGGCCGAGTCCGCGGTAGCGGCGGCGCGGCGAGGAGTCGCCCTGTGAGAGACCCTGAAGCGCGTGTAACAGCTCGTCGCGATCCATGCCGATACCGGTGTCGCAAACCTCGATCTCGAGTGCGCCCGGCTGAGCCCCCTCGCGGGCTTCGACGGACACGGCGCCCTTGGCCGTGAACTTCACGGCGTTATCGAGCAGCGCCCAGATCACACGTTCCACCTTCTCCTCATCGCTGACCGCGATCAGCGGCGTTGTCGGGAGTTCGGTCCGGAGCAGCAGGCCCTTGTCGTGGACCGTCGGCTGCACGCGGTGTATCGACCGCCGCACGGTTTCGACGATATCGAAGGGGCGGATATCGAGGCTGATTTCGCCGGCATCGATGGAGTTCAGCAGGAGCACGCCGTCGATGAGCGACGAGAGTTCGAGGGAGTTCACCTGGATGCGCTCGATGTGATTGCGTTGGTCCTGGGTCACCAGGGTGCCGAGCTCTTCGAGAAGGATGGAGCTGTAACCGATGATCGCGCCCAGCGGGGTGCGCAACTCGTGCGACAGGTTCGCCAGGAAATCCTCTTTGAGGCGCTGACTGCGCAGGGCGGAGCGCCGGCGCGCCACCGCGCGTCGCACGAGGTCCGATATCTGCGGCACGTCGAAGGGCTTGGTGATGTAGTCGAACACGCCGGAGCGAATGCCGCGCAAGGCGGAATCGAGCGAGCTGTACCCGGTGATCACGATGATCTCGATATCCGGGTCCAGCTCCTTTATCCGTTCCATGACCTCCACTCCGGTCATAACGGGCATGCGCAGGTCGAGCGTGACGACATCGATCGGTGTCGACCGCACGATATCGAGCGCGTCACGGCCGCTGTTGGCCATGAACACGTTGTAGCTCGGCTTGAAGATCATCCGCAGCGATTCGGCCGGGCCGATTTCGTCGTCAACGATCAATAAACTGGCTCGATCGTCGTGAGTTGAGACCTTCTCAGCAGTTGCCACCATAGTGCCCCATCTCCCTCTCTTGCGTGTCGTCAGCGAGAGTTATCTTGCGGCGCAATACCGCCATGCACGAAAAATGCCGTCGATGGTCTGAGGTGCCCTATCCGTCGAGGGCTCAGGGTGTAAATTCTTAATAATGCTTGGTTAATTCTTGTCTCTGGCCGAGGGGGCGATGCCGGCGATGTACCGGTGTCGCGGGTCGGAGCGTCGGATTGTCGTCGCTTTGTGTCAGCCAGGCACCGCTGGAGGGTTACGGCGATTGCCGGCCCGCGGGTTGGATCAGCGTCATGGAAGTGCCGATCACGCCAGTGGAGGTTGGGTGGGCGGCGGCGGATCACTGGAATCGCGGGCGCCGGGCACGGAGATGCCGACCGGGTCATTCCGATCCGGCGGCCTCCGATCCACATCCGCTCCGTTGCCCGCTGCATTCGGATGATGGGATAGTACAGTATCGGCCACGGCTACACAAAGGGACCGGGGCATGGTTGCGGTCCGGCCGGAAAACGGTCGCGGGGGGGGAGCAGGATCGGGCTTTCGGGAGAATTCGCTTGAAAAAGTTTCATTCCGCGTGGTACCCGAGAAGGGTAGTCCGAATCCGGCGCGGGTTACTGTGGCGGAACTGGCGAGAAGACGGGAATGGTGGCGCGGGCGCTATCCGTGGCGCTCTTTAGAGTCTTCGGCCTTGGCGGTGTGGGCAGCGGACTGCAGCAGGGGCGACAGTGGGAACCAGGACCAGTGAGCTTGCCGAGCTCCAACCGATGAATGTCGAGTCCGCGGATGGGGGCGTCGCAGCGACGGAGCCGACCGGGCAGATCGTGGTGATCCGCCCCGACGTGGTGGACACGGTCGGCCACGTTCTCGGCAACCTCTTTCAGCGGATATATCATCTTGTCGATCGGGCCGAGTTGGCAGCGCCCGCGGAAGTCGGCGACCTGAACAAGAACGTGCGCCGGCTCGAGGATTTCTTGCAGTTGGTCATGGATTACATCTCGCCGGTGCCGTTGGTGCTGGAGTACGTGCCGGCAACGGAGGTGGCACAGAGTCTGGCGCGGCAGGTCAGCGACACGGTGGGCTGCGCCGTGCGGGTGGATGCCAGGGTGGCGGTGGACGGCCGTTCGCTGGTCGATCCGGGGCGCCTGGCGCGAGCCTTCCGGTTACTTGCCCGACAGCTCGAGGCGAGCGCCGAGAGCGGAGTTGCTATCGAGCTCAAGGTGGCAGGGCGTGCCGCCGGGCGGACGTTGTCGCTCAAGGCGCGTGTGCCGGGGCAGTTGAAGGCGCAGCGGTCGAGCGACGCGGAGATGGAATGGGCCGTGGCCGAGCGGCTCATCGAACTGCACGGTGGCGGGGTGCGATGTCAGGACCTGCCTAACGGGGATGCGACGTGGGAGATTTCACTGCCGCTTCAGCCCTAGCCGTGCAGACAGGCTTCCCGGCGCGGATTCTGGTCGTCGATGACGACCCGTTGATCCGCCGGCAGCTCGAGGGGTTATACGCGGCCTCGGGTTACGCCGTGGAGTCGGCGTCCGACGTCGATGCCGCCGTCGAGCGCCTGACTTCGTCCGACTTCAGCCTTGCCGTGGTGGACCTGAAGATGCCGGGTAGCGACGGCCTCAGCCTGATCCACGAGATCCGCGAGCGCTGGCCTGGCGTGGATGTCATCATGATCACCGGCTACGGGAGCATCAAGGGTGCCGTCGAGGCGATGCGGCTGGGCGCGTGCGATTACATCACGAAGCCGTTTGCGCCGGACGACCTGCTCCTGGCAACGCAGAAGGTGCTCGAACGCCGTCGTTTGTTGGACGAGATCGAGTACCTGCGCAAGCAGCTTTCCGACCGGTACACCTTCGCCAACATGGTCAGCCGGGACCCGACGATGCTCGAGGTGTTCTCGACGATCGAGATGCTGGCGCAGAGCGACGTGACGGTGCTGATTACCGGCGAGTCGGGCACGGGCAAGGAGCTGGTGGCGCGTGCCATCCACTTTCAGGGCAAGCGCAAGGCCGGGCGTTTCGTGGCGATAAACTGCGCGGCGGTGCCCGAGTCGCTGCTGGAAAGCGAGCTGTTCGGGTACGAGCGCGGGGCGTTCACGGGTGCGCACCAGGATCGGGTCGGCAAGATCGAACTCGCCAACGGCGGCACGTTGTTCCTCGACGAGGTCGAGAGCATCCCGCTGGCGATGCAGGCCAAGCTCTTGCGCGTACTCGAGGAGCGCGCCATCGAGCGGCTCGGCGGTAACAAGCGCGTCGGCGTCGACATGCGGGTGGTGGCGGCGACGAACAAGAACCTGTCCGCGTGTGTGGCCGAGGGCACGATGCGCGAGGACTTCTACTACCGAATCAATGTTGTGCCCGTGCAGTTGCCGCCGTTGCGCCAGCGGCTTGCCGACATACCGCTGATCGTGGCGGAGTTTCTGCGTAACAACCCGCTGGCGCGCGAGAAGAAGATCAACCGGGTGGCCGACCGGGCGCTCGCCGAGTTGATGGGATACTCCTGGCCGGGGAACATTCGCGAGCTTCTCAACGTCATGGAGCGCGCCGTGCTGCGCGCTAAAGGCGACACCGTTGCCGAAGTGGACGTTCCGGGGGCGCGGCCTGACGCCCGCCACGTCCCGCGGGAGGCGGCGGTCGACCTCGCGTTACCGCTGCGACAGTTTCTCAAGGCCAGCGAGCGCGACTACCTGCGCCGGCTCCTCGAACGTTACCACGGCAGCATTGCGCCGGCGGCGCGGCATGCGCTCATCGATCAGGCAACGCTGCACCGCAAGATCCGGTTGCATGGTCTGCGCCCCAGCGACATGCGGCGCGCGCGACAGGTCGGCGAGGACAGCGACGCATGAAGCGGCAAGTCCATTCGGCGCCGCGGCCCCGGTGCGTTCGTTCACAGACCGCTTAACGCCGGCGTTTCACGATGTACTGCGACTTCTACAAGCTTACCGAACGGCCGTTCAACGTCACGCCGGACCCCAAGTTCCTCTACCTGAATGCCCGCTATCGCGAGGCGATCGCCTCGCTGCATTACGGCATCACCCAGCGCAAGGGATTCATCACGCTGATCGGCGAGGCCGGCACCGGAAAGACGACGCTGCTGAAGAAGCTTCTCGACGAGCTCGATCCCAAGACGCGCACCGTTTTCATCTTCAATACCAACGTTACCTTCGAAGAGATCCTCGAATACATCTTCGCCGAGTTCGACCTGCCTATCCACAATGGCAAGAAGCTGTACATGTTGCAGCGGCTCAACACCTTCCTGCTGAACGAGCTGCAAAACGGCGGCAACGTGGCCCTGCTGATCGACGAGGCTCAGGATCTCGAGTTTGCGGTCCTGGAGGACCTCCGACTGCTGTCGAATCTCGAAACCGCGAAGGAAAAGATCCTGCAGATCGTGCTCTCCGGGCAACCCGAGTTAGGTCAGAAGCTCAGCAATCCCGTGCTGCGCCAGTTGCGCCAGCGCATCGGCATCAACTGTCGGCTGCTGCCTTTGTCGCGCGAGGAAATCAGCGAGTACGTCCGCTTCCGCCTGCAGGCTGCCGGCAGCCCGGACCTGAAGCTGTTCTCCCGCGAGGCCGAGGATCAGGTTTATCGGTTCTCTCACGGCATTCCGCGGTTGGTGAATGTCGTTTGCGACAATGCGCTGGTCATCGGTTACGCTCTGGGCCGCCAGCGCATCTCCGCCGAGATCATTACCGAGGCAGCCGCGGATCTACTGGCGGTCGACCCGTCGATTTCGGCGATCGCGACGGCCGAGCCGCCGCCGGACCTGGATTTGCCGACCGCGCCGGTGACCGTGTCGCCGCCGCCGGCGGCGGGTACCGGCAACCGCTGGCGGTCGCGACTTGCGGTGGCGGCCCTGATGGTCGTGGCCGTGGGTGTGGGATTGTTCTCGATGGGGCGAACCATGCTGTCGATGCGCGACGGAGGGGGCGACGTGCCGGTCGTCGCGCCATTGCCTCAGATCGAGGTCATTCGGCCCGGGTCGCAGCCGTACGGCTCGGGTGTGAGCGTGCCGGAGCCCGCCGCCGTGGCGGCCGCCCCGGCCGGAACCGACCGGGCGGCTATCGAGCAACCCGTGCCGGTGAACCGGCCTGCGGAAGTGGCCGCCGACGATGTCGATGTCGTCATAGAAGCGGGGGATCGAGGTTCGGCGGCGCGGGTCGCCGTCCAACGGCCGACTGGCGAGGAAGTCGAAATCGGCGGCCGGGGCGATGGCGCCGGCCAGATGGCCGCTGCCGTTGCGCCACCCGCTTTGGGGCGCGCCGAGGCACGGGGTGCCGAGGCGCCACGCCCCGGTTCCGGCGCCCGCGAATTGGTACCGTCCGATCGCGAACTTGCCGGGGCTCCGCCGGACGGTGAGCGCGCCGGCCGGCGTCCCCTGGCGGCCGACCCCAGGAGCCGCGTGCCGCCCGCGGCGGCGCCCGCCCCGGTGGTGGCGAGTGCGCCGGAGGCGATCGTCCGGTTCGACGCAGATGACGTCGTTGCCGAAGATGACAGGATCCGGCCCGCGAGTCCCGAGGGCGCACCTCAGCTTGCCGGCGTCCCATTTACCGAGAAGGCGGTACGTCAGGGCGACTCTTTGTCCCAACTCGCCATGCAGAAGTACGGGCAGGCGACGCCGACGATTCTCGACATGTTGAAGCTTGCCAACCCGAGGCTGAGTGACGTCGACGTGATTCCGGTGGGGCAAACGATCCGCTTGCCCGAACTGAGTGACGGCTTTCCAACCCTCGTCGATAGTTCCGGGAAACTGGCCTTGCTGGTCTACTCGAGCCCGCGCAACGACCGCGCCCAGGCTCTGCAGAAAGCGCTGCGTAACCGCGGATTCGACGTACGCGTGACCACCGGCAGGTTTGGAGCGCAGAAACCGATCTACCGCGTGGTGCTCCCGGGGTTTTCGGACCGCAGCGAAGTGGCGGCAACCGGCCGGCAACTCCAGAAGGTTCTGCGCGAGGATCGACAGATCGCCCGTCTGGGCGAGTGAGCGGGGATGAAAAAGATGACGCTGCCCCAGTGGTTCGTGATCAGCACCAAGACTCGGCGCGAAGAATATGCGCAGGACCAGCTCCGCCGGCGCGGCGTCGAGACGTTTTTGCCGCGCATCGTCGAACCCGCTCGCCTCGCGGACCGATCGAACATCGTGCCGCTCTTTCCGGGTTACTTGTTTGCCCGCCTCGATTTGACGACACAGTACTTTCACGTGGTGTGGACGCCCGGGGTGCGGAAGCTCATCGGGTTCGGAGACGTACCGTGTCCGGTCGATGACGCGGCGGTGGATTTTCTGCGCGCGCGGGTCGGTGCCGAAGGCGTTTTGCGGCCGGCCTCGCTGTTGCGTGAAGGCGATGTGGTACGGGTCCGACGGGGCCCGTTCGAGGGGTTGGTGGGGATCATTGAACACCCCGGGTGCGGGCGTGGCCGCGTCCGGGTGCTGATGGAGCTGTTGCGGCGCCAGACCCGTGTCGAGGTGCCGCTGCACATCCTCGAGCGCGTCTCGGCCTGAGCCGGGCGCCGACGGGCGGCCGGCTTCACGCCGCGCCGGCCCCTTCCGTGACACCCACGCAGCGCGAAACGCCCGGCGAGGAACGCGTCGTCCTCGCATGGGCGGAGCCATGAGCGCCGCCCGACGGGGAGGGGCGCCGGCCGCGTCGATCGAAACTGAAGCAAATGACAGGAACAGAACGAGTGCAGCGAGGCCTGGCGGGCATCGTTGGCGGCGCATGGGGCGGGACGATTGTGGGTCTCATCGAGGCCACGCTGATCGCTGCGACCTCGGGCCCCGCCGACGAATACTGGCTGTTTCCCTATGCGGTCGCGACTTACGGTTTGCTTGGCGCGTCGATCGGTGCTGCGGTAGGAGCATTGTACGCCGCCGGTTGGCGCCCGGGCGCGCGGCGAATGGCCGAGGCGACTGCGCTTGGGGGCGGATTCGCCGTGGCGGGGTTGGGTGCATTCGTGGTGCGCTATCACGTCGTTCAGCGTGTGTTTCACGAGGAACTGGTCAACGCGTCCGCGGTCGGGGTCGGGGTCAACGCCGGTGTGCTTGGGGGCTGCCTCGTTATCGGCGTGCTGCTCGGTCTGACGCTCCGTGCGGTAGTTGCGCGGCGCCACGGGTTAGTCGCCGCGAGCGGGCTGTTGCTGGTTGTCGGGGCGGTGACCGTTGCCGGTGCCTGGGCGACTGCGGCGGCTGCCGGCGAGAGCGAGGTGGTGCGCCGCACGAGTGCCGGCGCGGCCGGATTGCCGAACATCGTGCTGGTGATTGCCGATACCTTGCGCGCCGATACGGTAGCGGAGTCCGTGACCGCCAATCCAGACGGTGGATTGCGCCGGCTGGCCACCGATGGCGTTACCTTCCCGCAGGCGTACGCGCAGTCGAGCTGGACGCGGCCGTCGGTGGCCACGATCTTCACGGGTCTGTACCCGTCGCAACACGGCGCCATCCACAAGATGACGCCGTTGCCGGACGACGTAGCCACCCTTGCCGAGGCGCTACGTGCCCGCGGTTATTGGACGGCGGGTTTCGTAACCAACATCAACGTCGCGCCGATCTTCAACTTCCAGCAGGGTTTCGACGAGTACACTTACCTGGCGCCGTCCTTTTACTTCTGGGCGACCGATTCGGCGACGCGGCTGGCGATCTACAAGGGGCTCCGGCTCGTCAGGGAGCGACTGCTGCGCGACCGGATTTACGTGGCCAATTACTACCAGGACGCCCGAGTCGTCGACGAAGCGGTGGGGCAGTGGCTGGCGCAACGTCCGCCGTCGCCGTTTTTTCTCGTTGTGCATTACATGGATCCGCACGATCCGTTCTTTGCGATTCCATACGACGGTTCCGGGGTAGCCCGGGTGATCGATCCCAATCCGCCGGCCTCCCGGGCCGACGAGATGCGTCGGCTATACGAGCAAAACGTCCGGTACTTCGACGGTTTTCTGGCGCAACTGCTCGGTCAGTTGGCGGCGCGCGGCGACTACGACAACACCCTGGTCGCGCTGGTCGCCGATCACGGCGAGGAGTTCTACGAGCACGGCGGCTGGTGGCACGGAACCACGCTGTTCGAAGAACAGATCCACGTCCCGTTGATAGTCAAGCGGCCGCGCGAATCGCGAGCGGGGCAGCGCGATCCGCGGCCGGCAATGACGATCGACGTGGCCCCGACCCTGCTGGCTGCCGCTGCCGCGCCGCCGCTGCGGGACTCCCACGGCCGCGATCTGTTCGGGCCCGATGAATCGCCCGGAACCTTGTTCGCGGAGGAGACCCTCGAGGGCAACGTGCTCACCTCGTTGCGCCTCGGGGAGTGGAAACTGATCACGGCCAACACGGGAAATCCGCGTGGCCTTCCCGAGGTGGCGTTGTACGACCTCGTCAGCGATCCGACCGAGTCCCGCAACCGCGCCGCCGATGCGCCGGAGCGTGTGCAGGCGATGCGCGCGGAGATGGAGAAGTTGCGGGTGACGCTCGGAAAACCCCCGGCCTGAGCAGGTACGATGCTGCTGATCGTCGGACTTGACGGTGCCACCTGGGCCCTGTTGGACCCGTGGTTGGCCGCCGGCCGCCTGCCCGTGCTGGGACGGCTACGGGCTCACGGCGCGTGGGGCCCGCTGGCTGCGACGACGCCGCCGGCGACGATGCCGAGCTGGACGACGTTCATGACCGGGGTCAATCCCGGTAAGCACGGGATATTCGATTTCACGCAACTGGTGCCGGGAACCTACGATGTGCGTTTCGTCAATGCGACGTTCCGCAAGGCGCCGAGCGTCTGGGCCCGGTTGAGCGGGGCCGGACGCCGGGTGTGCGTTCTGGGTCTGCCGGGTACGTATCCGCCCGAGTCAGTGAACGGTTGCATGGTGAGTGGCTTCGATACGCCGGTGACCACGCGGGCCGATGCGTCGTTTGTGTATCCGCCGAGCCTGGCGCCGGTGGTTATGGGGCTCGGCGGGTTTCCGTTCGCCGACTTTCAGGAAATGCATGTGTCGCCGCGCTGGTTCGCCATGGCGCGCGAGCGGTTGCTGCGCGGTATCGCCACCAAGACACGCCTCGCGCGGGCCATGCTCTCGCGCGAGGCGTGGGACTGCTTCATGGTCCTGTTCGGCGAATCGGACACTGTCTCGCACCACTTCTGGCACTGCGCCGACGCCGCTTCGCCGCGCTTCTCGGCGGCGCTGGCGGCGCGGTTCGGCGAGGTCCCTCTCGAGGTGTTCGAGGCTCTCGATGCTGCGGTCGGCAGCCTGATTGCCGCCGTTCCGGGGGCGACGGTGCTGGTGGTGTCCGACCACGGTTTTGGTGGGGCGGGGGCGAAGGCGGTCCACCTGAATCGTTGGCTCGAGGCGGCAGGTTTTCAGCGCCGGCGCGAGACCGGGGTGCGAGTGGGGGCCGGTGCGGTAAAGCGCATGGTCGGCCGCGCCGTGCCGGCAGCGTGGCAGGCACCGCTGTTCCGTATGGGAGGCGGGCGGTGGGCGAGCCGTTTCGAATCGCGGGCGCGGTTTGCAGGGATTGACTGGGCGGGAACCCGGGCGTTTTCCGAGGAACTCAACTATTTTCCGAGCGTGCGCCTGAACGTGCGCGGGCGGGAGGCGGCGGGGACGGTCGACCCCGCCGATTACGAGCGGGTGCGGGACGAGGTTTGCGCGGCAGCGACGACGCTGCGCGACCCGGAACACGGTGCCCCG
Source organism: Candidatus Binatia bacterium (assembly GCA_023150935.1). Classification (NCBI taxonomy): domain Bacteria; phylum Candidatus Binatota; class Binatia (SeqCode); species Binatia bacterium. The sequence continues at coordinate 35,823 of JAKLJW010000019.1, forward strand.
CTGGTACGACGGGCCTGGCGCCGTGAGGAGCTTTACGACGGGCCGTGGGTGTCGCTGGCTCCGGATATCGTTCTCGATCTGGAGTTGGACCGTGGCTACTCGTACAACTGCCTGCCTTCGGCCGGGGCACCGGGTGCGCCGCCGGTTCGCCGGCTGGCTGCCCGGGAACTGGGGGGCGGGAAGTTGCGCGGCATGAGCGGGAGCCACCGTCCGAACGGTATCTTCGTCCTTGCCGGCGACGCGGTGAAACCGGGCCGCCGCGAGGGGGTGCGGATGGTCGACATGACCCCCACGATGCTCTTCGCATGCGGAGTGCAACCCGGCGCAGAATTTGATGGAGTAACTATTTCCGACGGTGTAGGAACCGAAGTGTTCGAGGCAGATTCGCAAGGAACGGCCTCGGTAGAACCGTATTCTCCGGCGGAGGAACGGGAGTTGGAGGACCGCCTGCGGGCTCTCGGTTATCTGGGATGAGAGGATACGACGCCACGCGCATTTTTGGACGACGGATCGCTATGGTGGCGGCCTGTCCTTTTCCGGCCCCGCGGGGGTCGCAGGTGCTCATTCGCGACCTGGCGCACGCGCTTGCCGACCGCGGTCACCAGGTCCATGTCGTGACTTACCCGTACGGGCAGAGCTTGTCGCCGCTGCACGGTATTCACGTGCATCGGGTGGCGTGGCCGCGGGTCGGTGCCGGCGGACGTCCGCTGAGTTGGCGGAAGGTTGCGCTGGATGTTGGCCTATTCCTGGAACTTTACAGGGTCGTCAAGCGCGAGCGGATCGAAGTCATTCACGCGCACAACTACGAGGCCCCGCTGCTGGCGTATCCGGTGAGAGCGCTGGCGGGTGTGCCGGTTGTGTACCATTCTCACAACGTGCTGGGTGACGAGCTTGCGTACTACGCTTCCAGCCGGTGGCTGCGCAGGCTCGCTTCGTGGGTCGGCAACGCGCTCGATGCCGGGATACCGCGTCGGGCGGATTTCTGCATTGCACTGACTCCGGAGATCGAGTCCTGTCTGCGGCGACACGGAGTGTCGGCGCAGCGGGTCACGGTGGTGCCGCCCGGAGCCACGCCGCGAACGGAGGCCGAGACCGCTCCGTCCGGCGCTCCGTTCACTATCGTGTACGCCGGTAACTGTGACGGGTATCAAGATCTGGACGTGCTTTGGGACGCGGTTGAATCGCTGCGGCGTGAGTGCCCGGCGGTGGCCGTGCGCTTGGTTACGCACGACGCTGAGTGGGCCAGGGGCACGCGCCCCGGCCTGACGGCGTTGATGGCGGCCGGAGTGGCGCGCGTCGTGGTCGCGCCGACCTATGCGGCGGTGCGCCGGCAGATGGCGGAGGCCCATGTGCTGGTGTGCCCCCGCAGTTCGTGGTCGGGATTTCCGATTAAACTGATCAACTACATGTTGGCCGGTCGGCCGATCGTGGCCGCGGACGGTTCGGCAAAGGGATTGGTGGACGGCGAAACTGGGCTGACTTTTCGGAACGGCAGCGCGGAAGGGTTGGCCGCGGCGTTGCGGCGGCTCCACGATGATCCAGCGCTGCGGCGGCGCCTCGGCGACAACGCCCGCGTGGCGGCGCGCGCGCGCTATAGCTGGTCCCACGCTGCTTCGCAGATCGAGGCGATTTACGCCGAGGTCTGCGGCGGCGGGACTGATCCGGCGGCGCGGGTAAAGCCGCGTCCGCCTGTGCGGCGGCAGATGGGGTTTTCGTCGGCGGCAGCAGGGGTAGGACCGCAACGTCAAGCGGCGGGCACGGAATGCGACGCGATATGAAGACGAGTCTGGTCGGACTGGCTTTGCTGTTGGCTGTCGTCGGGTGCGGTGCCACTCGCCAGCCGGTCCCGCCCATCCCGCTCCCGCCTCTCGATGCGCAACCCCTGACCGCCGGGGCGACGGCTGTAGGACCCGACTACCGGCTGCAGCCGGGCGACCTGTTGCGGGTCAAGTTCGTTTACCATCCGGAGCTCGATGTGAAACTGCCGGTGCGTCCCGACGGCGGCATCAACCTGCAGGTCGCCGGTGACGTGCATGCGGCGGGGCTTACCGTCGACGAGCTCGAACGCGCCATCGTCGAGCGCACCAGCGATCGCCTGCGTGAACCCGAGGTCTCGGTGATCGTGGCGGATGTCGCGGAGCTCAAAGTCTACGTGGGGGGCGAGGTGAACGCCCCTGGTTTCGTCGTTTTCCAGGCCGGTATGACACCGTTGCAGGCGATTATGAGTCGTGGCGGCTTCACCGATACCGCGCGACTCGACAGCGTATTGCGGTTGTCGCCTTCCCATCCGGATAACCACGCTACGCGGCTGGATTTCACCCGGCCGCTCATCGAGGGTAGTCCGGAATGGACAGAGGTGGACGCGGGCGACGTGCTTTACGTGCCGCGCTCGTTCATTGGCGACGTCAACGCCTTCGTCCAACTGTACATTCGCAACGTGCTGCCCATATCGCCGCGCTTTGGCGCCGGTACGAGCTTCTGACGCGCACTGCTGTAGCTGACCGACTAGACTCATGGCACACGACAATCTGCGCCCGGACCGCCCCGCCGTTGGCCGTCACGGCAACGTGAATACGAACGGCAACGGCAACTCGAACGCCAATGCCAACCAGTCGGGTTGGGGCCCGGGCAACTGGGGACCGAGCGGCGCGGATCAGGTCCGCGACATCCTGCACGTGATCTTCAAGCACCAGCGGCTGATCGTCGTGCTCTTCCTCCTCGTGGCGTTTCCGGGCGTTCTGGTCACCTTCTTCAAGAAGCCGTCATTCGTGGCCAGCGCCAAGGTGATGATCTCGACGCAGCGCAGCGACCCGCTCGTGCAGCCGACCGACATGACGCGTCTGGACCCGGTGACGATCAACGAATCGCTGGTGAACTCCGAGGTGCATGTGCTTGGCAGCCGCGACCTTGTCGAACGTGTCGTGCGCACGCTCAACGCTCCGAACGAAGGGGGCGGCATCGCCAAGGCGGGCTCGTCGCGCCCGAACTTCGGCGACCAGGTCCTGGCAATGGGTCGTAATCTCGGGATCACGCCGATCAAGAACTCGAACGTGATCCAGATCGATTACCGCTCGGGCGATCCGATGGCGGCGACGCGTATCGTGAACCGGGTCGTCGACGAGTACCTTGCCTACCACGCCCAGGTGCATGGTCATAAGGGCTTGCCGAGGTTTTACGACGAGCAACGGCGGGATCTGGAGCGGCGCCTGCGGCAAGCCGAAGCCAGTCTCGTGGCCTTTGCCGATGCCGAGGGCATTGTGGCGCCGGACGAGGAAATCAGTTCGAGCATCCGCGTTGTCAGTGAATTATCTGGTGCGATGCGGGAGATGACAGCCAACATCGCGGCGGGCGAAGAAGCCGTGCGGGTGCTCCGCGATCAGATCGCGGCCCAGCCGGAAGTAGTGAAGCGGTCCCAGTACCTCGAGATCAATCCGGTCATCACTCAGCTCGGGACGCAACTCGTCGACCGCCAGGTCGACCGGGTGACGCTGCTGCGGAAGTACACCGAGAAGGACCGGCGGGTGCGCGACAATGCCGAGGAAATCGCCGAGCTGCAGTCCCAGATCGACACGGAAATGCGCGATCGTCCGACCGTGGTGGCGCATCAGTTGTTTCGCACCAACCCGCTGCGGGAATCGCGCCTGCGGGAAGTGTTGGACAAGGAAAGCTCGATTCGCGAGTGGCGGGCTCGCCACGCGGCGTTGGACGAGGAGTTGAGCCGCGCCAAGCGGCGGCTGGTTACGCTGCGGATCAAGAGTGTCGACTACGACCGTCTGCGTCAGGACGTCAAAGCCCAGCGCGACGCGTACGAGTTGTACGTAAAGCGAGAGCAGGAGGCGCGGATCAGCGACGCGATGGACGCACAGCGTCTCGTCAACGTCGACGTGGTGCAGCGGCCGGCGTTGCCCCTGCCGAAGGCCGACTCGCAGCGTGCCACGGTGGGTCTGTCGCTGCTTGCCGGCCTGGTTGTCGGTATTGCGGGGGCGTTCGGTCGGGAGTATCTGGTGCGCACGCTGCGCTCCGAGTATGACGTGGGCCGTCACCTCGGGTTGCCGATGTTGGCCAGCATCAGCGAGACGCCGCGGGGATGACGAGGCGGACCGTTAAGTGAGCAAGATATACGAAGCGCTCAAGCGCGCCGAGCAGGAACGCGAGCGGACACGTGGTCCTGCGGAGCAGCCGCCGGTGCCCCTCGGGGACGACGGTGCTGCCGACGGCCGGCCCGTGCCCGGCACGCAGGAGGAGTACCAGCGGCTGCGGGCGAGCTTGCTGTCGGTAACGGTTCCCGCCGGCCTGCATACGGTGCTGGTGACAGCGCCGAATCACGGCGAAGGGGCAACCACCGTGGCCATCGGTCTGGCGACCGCGCTCGGCCGCGAGCGCGAGGCCCGTGTGCTCCTGATCGAGGCCAATCCGCGCGCGCCGGTGCTTCGCCACCGGCTGGGGATCTCGGGGGACGCCGGATTGACAGATTTCATCGCCGGACGGGTGGCGCCCGAGGCGCTGCTGACGAGGATTGATCGCCACAATTTCTCGGTCATCCATGCCGGTGAGGCCGCGCACGCCGGTGCGGAGCTGGAAATGCTCAGCGGCTTGCTGACCCGATTGCGTCCGCAGTTCGATTTCATCGTCATCGACGGGCCACCGGTCAATCGGTATGCGGATGTGAGCGTGATCGCCCCGGTGGTCGACGGCGTCATCATGGTCGTAGAGGCGGACCGGACGCCCCTGGCCGATGCGGAGTCGGCGACCCGTGAGTTGGGCAAAGTAGGGGCGCGCATCCTCGGGGTCGTGCTCAACCGGCGGCGATCGTACATTCCGGCGTTTCTCGAAAGCTTACTGTAGACCTCAGACCTCCCCGGGACAGAAGAGATGCAGGCGGTTGGGACCGGTTACCCCGTGCGGGTGCGGGGCCTTGTGCCCGTAGTGGGGTTCGTTGCCGGCAGTGTGCTCATCGGGGCCGCCGTTGCCCGGCTCGGCCCGGCTGCGCTTCTGCCGGTTTTCGGGGTGCTGCTGATATCGGTCGTGATGGCGCGTCCCGAGTACGGTATCGCCCTGTTCCTGTCGACGTTTCTCATGTCGTACCCCCGCTGGATGCAGGGGTCGGGCTACCTGACGATCAACAATGCTCTCGGCGGCATCTTCCTCCTGCTGCTTACCTACCGGGTGTACCGGGATCAGGATTGGTGGTTCCTCAAGTCCCGCGAGATGCAGATCCTCGGGTTCATCATTCTGATCTTCTACCTCTCGGCGCGTTTCAACTCGCCCGATCCGCACAAGGTGGAACTGCTGGGGGCGGGCTTTTACTTCGCCGAGGGCCTGCGGACGTTCATCAATCGGGTGGCGTTCGTGCTCTTCCTCATCGTCTTCATTCGCACCCCGGCCCACCTGCGCATGCTGGTTCTGCTGGCGCTGTTCTTCATGGTGTTCACGGCGCTTACCGGCGTGCAGGGCGTGCTGCGCGGCGGCGGTCTGAAGGGTTATCGTGCTTTCACCGAGGTGAGCGATCTCGTCGCCGGGCAGGCTGGGCTGATTCGTTCCGCCGGCAACCCGAATCGACTGGCGATGTTCTCGATCCTCGCCATCGCGTCGCTCTGGTACCTCATGCAAGTGGTGCGTGTGCCGGCCATGCGCCTGCTGATTGTGCCGACCATGGCGCTGCTCGCCCTTGCCGTGTTCATGACGGCGTCGCGTAGCGGCCTGTTGGGGTTGCTGGTGTGCACCGCGGCGATCACGGTCGACGGCGGGTTCAATCTGCGCAAGCTGTTGAGCATCGGCCTTGCCGCGGCGCTCCTGGTCGTGATGGTGGTGCAGTTCGTGCCGGAGAAAAGCCTCGAACGAATCACCAACCTGCCAGGGACTTCGACGGCGGACACCGGCGAGGGCTCGGCGTCGATCGAGCGCCGCCAGGGCGCGGTAGGCCTGGCCGTCGACATCTTTCGCGACAACCCGGTCCTGGGCGTCGGTATGGGCAACTGGCACGTGGTGCGCTTCCTCAAGGACCCGGGCTATGCGGCCGGGTCGCCCCACAACTCCTATCTCCTTACGCTCGTGGAGGGGGGGCCGTTCGCTTTACTCGCGTTTCTCGTGTTGCTGTGGTGGACTTGGCAGAACTTGCGCTTTGCGGAGAGCTACGTGAGCGAACCTTTCTCGCCCCTGGGCGAGCTGGAATGGATCGTCAAGAGTTCGAAAGTCAGCCTCCTGGTGCTGGTCTTCTTCTCGATGGTTGCCGATCTCTGGAATCTGGTCGTTCTCTTTATGCTGGTGGGCTTCGGTGTCGTGGCTCGGCGACTGGTCGAGCAGTCGATGCGCGAAGAAGCTGCGGCAGCCTGACGGCCGCCCGGCATTGCGGACTGAGACTGTGGTGACGTTGCAGGCATATGCGGGTTTCCTGCAGGCGCTCGGGCACCGAGTGGTGCAGACGCGGAGTGCGCACTGGTACGATGCCAGTCGCTGGGTCGCTCTCAGCGCGCCGCCCAACCGGGCTTACGCGCCGGCACCGGACGAGATCCGCGCGGTCATGCGCGGGCTCTCGTGTGTCGGCGTCCGCTATGCCACGGCGTTGCCGGGTCCGGGCAAGCCGAGTTACCAGATCGTTTGCGACACGGCCGGGTACGGCCTCGAAACCCTGAGTGCGAATGCGCGCAGCAAGGTTCGTCGCGGCCTCAAACGCTGCCGTGTCGAACCCGTGGCGAGCAGTGTCGTCGCCACCGCCGGTAAGCAGGCGCATGCCGATACGGTCGGCCGTCAGGGCCGGGAAGGTGTGCTCGACGGACCTCGCTGGGACCGATTCTGGAAGGCGGTCGGTTCGACACCCGGCTTCGAGGTCTGGGGGGCGTGGTGCGGCGACGATCTGGCGGCGTTTCTCGTTAGCGTGACGTTTGCCGACTGTGTGGAGTTCCTGCTGGCGCGCTCGCGCAGCGATCACCTCGGGGCATACCCGAATAACGCGCTCCTCTTCTCGGTAACCGAAGAGATGTTGAGCCGGCGCGGCGTCGGTCGGATCACCTTCGGCCTGGAATCGCTGGAGGAGGTCGGCCCACTGGATCAATTCAAGTTTGGGATGGGGTTCCGCGCCGAGCCGCTCTGTCAGCGGGTGGTGCTGCACCCGGTCGTGCGCGCCGTCCTGCGTCCGGCGCCGATGCGCAGCGCCGTGCGGCGCTGGGCGGAACGGCGCGAGGATGCGGTGTTCTGGCGCAAGGCCGCCGGCATCCTGCGCTTCGCCGAGGACGGTGGGTGGTGAGCCCGGCAATGGGCAAGCTTGCGTATCTTTTCCCGGCCTTTCCGGTGTTCCATCAGACATTCGTCCTGTGGGAAGTCCTGGGGTTGCAGCGCAACGGTCTCGCGCCGGTGATCTATTCGCTGCGGCGTCCGCCGGCCGGTCGACAGCAACCCGAGGCCGAAGCCGTGGCGCGTAGCGTGCGCTACCTGCCCGCGGCTTTGTCGGCCGCCGTTCGCCGTGCGAACTGGCGCGCGCTGCGCCGGGCGCCGGGTCGTTATCTGGGGCTGTACGCCGACGTGGTGCGGGCGTGGCGAACGGGCCCCGCGGGCTCGGTGCGGGACGACGGATGGGAACCCGGTCGCGTACGTTTCTACGACCGTTTGCGGGGCTGGTGGAACGGGCACCCCTTGCCCTATTTGGTCAAGTCACTGGCGTTGGTGCCGGTGGCCGTGTACCTGGCGGAACGGCTGCACGACGACGGCGTGGCGCACCTGCACGTCCATTGGGCCAGTTACCCGGCGACCGTGGCGTATGTGATTCACCGCTGGAGCGGTCTGCCGTTCAGTGTCAGCGCGCACGCCTACGACATCTACATGGTGCCGCGCATGCTTCCCGCCAAGGTTCGCGCGGCCCGCTTCGTGGTCACCTGCGCCCGCACGAATGCCGACTACATGCGCCGGATCACCGGTCCGGAGGCGGATGGTAAGGTGCTGGTCAGCTATCACGGCGTCGACGTGACGCGTTTCACGCCGCCCGATTCCGCACCCGCGCGCCGGCCCTTTACGGTCGTCTCGTGCGGACAACTCGAGCGCTACAAGGGGATGCACTTGCTGGTGGAGGCCTGCGCGCAACTGCGGCGCGAAGGTGTCGACCTCGAGTGCTGGATAGTCGGCGACGGACCCTATCGTCCCGTACTCGAGCGGCTCGTCCAGACGCTTGCCGTCGGAGATTGCGTGCATCTAACCGGGCCACAACCGCATGCCGAGGTGGCCGCGCTCCTGCGCCGTGCCGACGTGTTCTCGCTGGCGAGCGAACTGGCCGGCCGGCGCCGTGACGTTATCGCCAACGTAATTGTCGAGGCCATGGCGGCCGGCTTGCCCGTCGTGGTTTCGCGCATTCCCGGGGTCGAGGAGTTGATCGAGGACGGGATAACCGGCTACCTGGTGCCGCCCAATCGGACCGATGCGCTGGCAGAGGTCCTGCGCGGGCTGCTCGAGAATCCGGAGGGGCGCCGGCGAGTCGGCCTGGCCGGACGGCGCCGCGTGTTGCAGGACTTCGATAACCACAAGAACGTACGCGCCCTGGCGCAACAGCTCGCGGCGGCCGTCGGTGCCGCGACGCCGCCCGAGCGAGTGGCCCGCGCGGGCTGACCCCGCGGCCGCCTTCGAGTCACGCTTTCCATGTCCTGGCGCGCGCGCTTGTTGTTGCTGCTGTTCGGCCTGGCGGCCGGTATCGGCACGATCGAAACCGTTCCGCGGCTGTTTTCGTGGCTGATGCCGCGCGGCTTTCGCGGCGTCGAAAGGGTGTACACCGGCCGCGCGCGCTGGGAACAGATGATGATTGCCGATCCGAACCTCGGCTACCGGCCGCGGCCGCGTCTGGATTTCCAGTTTCCCTCCGAGGGTCGCAAGATTCCCATCCGCACGACGGATCACGGGCTCGGCGACGTGGGTTTTCGCGACCTCGGAACGCGGCCGCCGTTCGCGGCGGTCGCCATCGGCGACTCGTTTACCTTTTGCGACGATGTGCCCGCCGATGCGTGCTGGGTACACCAGCTCGGCGCTCTCACCGGGCTACGGATCGGCACGCTCGGCGTCAGCGGCTACTCGACCATGGCCGAGGCACGGCTGCTGGCCCGTTACGCGCCGGCACTGGCTCCCCGGCTGGTTATTCAGACGCTGTTTCCGAACGACTTCATGGACAACGTCCTGTTCGAACGGTGGCGCAGCAGCGGCGCTCCGGATTTCTGGACATGGCGTGCTCAACAAGAAGGTCGCAGCCCGGTGCGGCGCTGGCTGGCCGATCGCTCGATCGTGTACCGCCTCGCGGAAGTCGGTTTGCGGGGCCTCGACGACAAGACGGTGAAGTACCAGGCCGACGGTCTCGATCTCGTCTTCCGCGTCGACCGCTGGTGGTTGGGCGTAACCGAGGGCGACCGTCAAGAGGAATTCGACCGTGGTTGGGCGCTGATGAAGCAGGCACTCGGGGATATCCGTGCCACGAGCGAACGGCTCGGAGCGCACCTGCTCGTGGTCTTGATTCCCATGAAGGAAGAGGTCTACTGGGACATTTTGCGTACGCGGATGCCTGGCAAGGAGGCGTCGAAAGCCGATAGCCCGCTTACCGTCGTGCGCCAGTTCTGTGCGGATACGGGCCTGGCCTGCTGCGATCTTACAGAGGCGCTGCGGACCGAGGCCGACACAGGCAGTCAGGTGTACTTCCGCGTCAGCGGCCACTGGAACGACGCGGGCAACACGGTGGCGGCGAGAGCCATTGCGGCTTGCCTGGCGGAGCGCGGCTGGCTTCCCGGGGACGTGGCGCATGCGGGCTCGTGAACCCGATCGGGGAAGTCCGAGGGCATTGGAGAAGGAAGCTCGGTTATGAACAAGGGCCTGCAGCGCGTCATCAAGCTCGGTCTCGGTGTGATCGTCGGACTTGTCCTGAGCGAGGTGGTCATCCGTGTCATGCCGCGCAGCTTGCTGCCCGCCGAGTTCAAGATCCTCGATCGCGTGTACGACGCTCGCGGTGCATGGCAGGGCATGATGCAGCCCGATCCGGTGCTCGGTTACGCCCTCAAGCCGGATCTCGATATACAGTTTCCCTCCGAGGGGCGCGCCATTCCGATCCGCACGACGACACACGGCCTCGGGAATGTCGGCTTCCGTGACATCGGTACCCAGCCGCCGTTCGCGGCCGTGGCCATCGGGGACTCGTTCACTCTGTGCGACGACGTGCCCGTGGAGGCGTGCTGGGTGAAGCACGTTGCCGATCGCACGGGAATGTCGTTCGCGACCCTGGGCGTCAACGGTTACTCCACCCTCGCCGAAGCTCGCGTCCTCGACCGCTACGGACGAAAACTGCAGCCCCGCCTCGTGCTGCTCGGCATCTTTCCGAACGATTTCAAGGACAACGTTAATTTCGACGAGTGGACGCGAAGCGGCACGGAAGACTTCTGGGTCTGGCTCGGTGCCCGGCGGGGAAGGGGCGAGTTCGGGCGCTGGCTGGCGGACCACTCGATCATCTATCGGATGTTCGATGGCGCCATGCGAGCCCGCGGCCGCGACATCGACAACTTCAAGCAGGGCGATCTCGACTTCGTCTTCCGCCTCGACCGCTGGTGGCTCGATCTGGTGCAGGACACGGAGAACAACCCCGGCTGGCACCTCATGCAGAAGGCCATCCTCGACATTCAGCGGATGTCGAAGGAGATGGGCGCCGAACTCGTCGTGCTCCTGTTCCCCCCCAAGGAGCAGATTTACTGGGACCAGGCGCGCCAATTCGCACCGCCCGAGGCGCGCGACCTGCCGGTGAGTCGCCCGCTCGATGTAGTGCAGCGGTTCCTCGATGCCCAGCACATTCCCGTGTGCCGGTTCGAAGACGCGTTGCGCGCAGAGGCCGCTCAGGGGCGGCAGTTGTATCATCGCATCAGCACGCACTGGAACGACGCCGGTAACGCCGTCGGGGCGCGGGCGGTTCTGCAGTGCCTGCAGGACAAGGGTCTCGTCAAGGAGCCGGCAGGGGGCGCCCGGGCCGCCGCTGTGCACTGAACCCGAGAGCGAGAGGAGCCATGCGGACAGAGAACGCAACAGCAGGGGATGCAGCGGTGGCGGAACGTCAGGTCGCTTTCTATCGCCCGGATATCGGCGAAGAAGAGATCGAAGCGGTGGTGCGGACTTTGCGGTCAGGTTGGCTGACCGTCGGTCCGCAGACGCAGGAATTCGAGCAGGCTTTTGCGGTTGCCGTGGGTGCACCGCACGCCATTGCGGTCAACTCGTGTACCGCGGCGCTGCACCTGGCGCTGGACGCGCTGGACCTGCAGCCCGGGGACGAGGTGATCACCAGTACGATCACGTTCACGGCGACCGGGGCGACAATTGTCCACGCGGGGGGGCGGCCCGTGCTTGCCGATGTTTCCCCCGACACGCTGAATATCGACCCGGCCGACGTCGTGCGGCGGATAACGCCGCGGACTCGCGCCATCGTCCCCGTGCACTTCGCCGGCCACCCCGCACCGATGGACGAGATCGTCGCGATTGCCCGAGAACACGGGTTGCACGTTCTCGATGACGCCGCCCACGCTCTACCGGCGAGCTACAAGGGCAAGTCGATCGGCGCCATCGGTGACACCACGGCCTTCAGTTTCTACGCCACCAAGAACCTGACGACCGGCGAGGGCGGGATGCTGACGACCGCGGACGGGGCGCTGGCCGAGCGGGTGCGGATGCGGCGCCTGCACGGGATGAGTAAGGACGCCTGGCGCCGTTACAGCGCCGCCGGATCGTGGCGGTATGACGTCACCTACCCGGGCTTCAAGTACAACATGACCGACATTGCGGCGGCGCTCGGTTTGGTGCAGCTACGTCGTCTGCCGGCGCTGCACGAACGCCGCCGGCAGCTCGCGGCATTGTACGGCACGGCGTTGGCCGACGTGCCGGAGCTGACGTTGCCGGCGACCCGAGCCGAGGTCGAGTCCGCATGGCATCTCTACGTGGTGCGGGTGCACCCGGATCGGCTCCGGGTGGATCGCGACGAAGTTATCGAGTTGCTGAAGGCCGCCGGTGTGGGTACCGGCGTGCACTTCATTCCGCTGTACGAGTTCGAGTACTACCGCGACGCTTACGGGTTCAGACCGGCGGATTACCCGGTGACCGCCGGGGCTGCGCCGTGTCTGATCTCGCTGCCGTTCTATACCGCGATGACTGACGACGATGCGCACCACGTGGCGGCGACGCTGCGCCGCGTGCTGGCTGCGAACCGGCGTTGACCGTGACCGCCGCCGGCTGTTCCCGCGTGACCGAAGGCCCCACAAATCATCTTCCCAGGCAGGTGAAGGCTTATGAGTGAAGCCGCAACGACGACCACGGAAACCGGCGCGAAGGATCAGGGCATACTGCGCGCCGTCAACCGCTTCTATGAGGAAAACCCGTTTCCGGGTTTCGATATCAACAAGTACCGCACGCGCGATGACCTCGTGAAACGCGCCAGTTGGTGGGCTCACAAGCTCGACGCCGAGATCCCGTACGACGCCGACGTGATCGACGTCGGCTGCGGCACCGGTCAGCTCGTGAACTTCCTCGGGCTCAAAGGGCGCCGGGTCATGGGTGTGGACTACTCGCAACACTCCCTCGCGCTGGCGGAGTCCCTGCGGGACAAGTTCAATCTTTCGACGGTCCGCTTCCAGCGCGAGAACATCCTCGAACTCAGCTTGCCGGACGAAAGCTTCGACTATGTGTTCTGCAACGGCGTGCTGCACCACACGAGCGATCCGTACGGGGGCTTCAAGCACATGGTTCGCATCTGTCGGCCCGGCGGGTACCTCGTGGTCGGCCTCTACAACACTTATGGCCGCCTGATGCTGCACGTCCGGCGCCGGGTGGTGAGGTTGCGGATGCGCTTCGATCCCGAGGCAAAGGACCGGGCCCTGGAAAAGCAGCTCGTCAAACTCGAGAACGACGCCGAGAAGAGGCGCACGTGGTGGGCCGACCAGTACGAGCATCCACACGAGAGTACACACACCGTGGACGAGGTGCTGGGCTGGTTCACGCGCCATGGCATTCGTTACCTGAGTTCGTTCCCCAAGGCCGAACTGTTCGGCGGTTCGGACAACGACCGCGTCTTCAAGCCACGGGGGGCCGGGTTCCTGTCCAACAACCCCGTTGCCCACGTGCTCGTGCAACTAGGCTGGATCGTCACTCAGAACGACGGCGGAGGCTACTTCGTAATGATCGGACAGAAGACGGGAGAAACTCGATGAACGTGCTCGGAATCTCCGCTTTGTACCACGACGCCGCGGCCTGCCTGCTCCGGGACGGAGAGGTTGTCGCCGCGGCCGCGGAAGAGCGCTTCACGCGGCGCAAGCATGATGCCGACATGCCGGTAAACGCGATCAAGTATTGTCTGGAGGCCGGACGCCTGCGCATCGACGACATCGATCACATCGGCTTCTACGAGAAGCCGTTCGTGAAGTTCAAGCGCATCCTCTACACGCACCTCGCCTGCTACCCGTTTTCGTTCACGCCGTTCCTGAAGGCGATCCCGTCGTGGATGAACGAGAAGCTCATCATTCCGTCGATCATCCGGCAGAAGACCGGTTACGAGGGCGAGGTGCTGATGATCGAGCACCATCTCTCGCACGCGGCGTCGAGCTTCCTGGTGTCGCCCTTCGAGGAAGCGGCCATCCTGACGGTCGACGGCGTTGGTGAGTGGTCGACGGCAACCTACGGGCACGGCGCCGGCACCGACATCCGGCTGTTCCGGGAGATCCGGTTCCCGCACTCGCTCGGCCTGCTGTACTCCGCGTTCACGTATTATCTCGGCTTCAAGGTGAACAGCGCCGAGTACAAGGTGATGGGATTGGCCCCTTACGGGCGCCCTATCTTCTACGACCAGATCCGCCAGCTCATCGACGTCAGGCCGGACGGCAGCTTCCATCTCGACATGCGCTACTTCAACTACCTGACCGGCCTGACGATGACGAACGGCAAATTCGATCAGTTATTCGGCGGTCCGGTGCGCAAACCCGACGATCCACTCGAGCAGCGCCACAAGGACCTGGCTGCCAGCGTGCAGAAGGTGACCGACGACGTCATGCTGCTGATGGCGAATCACATCGGGAAGGAGACCGGGTCGCGCAACCTGTGCCTTGCCGGTGGCGTGGCTCTGAACTGCGTCGCCAACGGACGCATCCTTCGCGAGGGGCCGTTTAAGCACATGTACGTCCAGCCTGCCGCCAGCGACGCGGGCGGCGCCATCGGAGTCGCCAGCTATATTTACCACACCCTCCAGCGGCACGACCGCAACTTCGTGCTGCGCCACGACTATCTCGGACCGGGATACTCCGAACAGGAGGTCCGGGAGTTCCTCGTCGGCAACGATATTCCGCATACGGTTCTCGAACGCGACGAGTTGCTGCGCCGTACGGCCCAGCTGATCGCCGACCAGCAGGTCGTCGGTTGGTTCCAGGGGCGCATGGAGTTCGGTCCGCGCGCGCTCGGGAACCGCAGTATTCTGGCCGACGCGCGCAATCCGGAGAACCGCGATCGGGTGAACCTGAAGATCAAGTTTCGCGAGAGCTTCCGGCCCTTCGCGCCGGCGGTGCTGGCAGACCGGGTGGGCGAGTACTTCGAGCTGTCGGAACCGAGCCCGTTCATGCTGCTGGTGGCGCAGGTACGGCCGGACCGCCGTACCATCCCGTCGGTAACCCACGTCGACGGGTCGGCGCGCGTGCAGACGGTGGAGCGCGATACCAATCCGTTGTTTTACGACCTGATCGCCGAATTCGACCGTCTTACTGGGACCCCGGTGATCATCAACACGTCGTTCAACGTGCGCGGCGAGCCGATCGTGTGTTCGCCGGCGGACGCGTATCGCTGCTTCGTGACCACAGGCATGGACTACCTCGTGATGGGTAACTGCTTGCTGGATAAGCAGAAACCGCTGCCGAAAATCGCGGGAGTCGACTGGGAACACACGTTTGCGCCGGATTAAGAGGGCACTGCCATGTGGAGCAAGATCAAAAAGGGATGGATGGCGTTCGTCGATGTCCTGGGGCGGGTTCAGACGACCCTGCTCCTGAGCATCATCTATCACATAGCCGTGGGGCCGATCGCCTTGGTAGCACGCCTATTACGCCGGGACTTCCTAGGGTTGCGGGCCAGGCCGGGGGAATCTTACGCGGCCGAGCTGGGGCCGTTGTCGACGACTCCGGAGCGGGCCCACCGGCAGTTTTGACCTGTACGGCCCCGTCGGACGCACGGGAACAGGGCTGGGGCAAGTCCTTGGTGAAGATTTTTCTTGTGTTTCCGACGCCGTTGTAGTGGAAACGTATGTATGCCCCAGGCGCGGGGGAGATTTTCGGAGGGCAAAAATGGGCAAAGTCCGTACTGTGGGACGTCTGTCGAAAGAGCTGTTCCAGTTCATGAAGGAAGACAAGCTCTGGTGGATGTCGCCGATTCTGGTGCTGCTCTTGATCGTGGGATCGCTGTTGATCGTCGTGCAGGGATCGGCGCTGGCGCCGTTGATCTACGCGATGTTCTAGCGTTGCCGCTGAGGTCGATCTGACGGGGGCGGGTGCCCACCGGCACTCCCGCCCCCCGGGGTCTTCACTCTCACAATCCGCGTCGGGGCCTGCGACCGACGGGAAGCGGTCAGGACACCATGCAGGCATATGCTCGAGTTCCCGATCAGGACCTGACACTGGCGCAAGCCGGCGCAGCAGGGGAAAACGCATCCCGCTTCGAGCGGAAGATCACGCCCCTCGGCGAGGTGGCCAAACACGCTCTCGACTTCGTGCTGGTGCTAATCGGGGTCACGCTGCTGCTGCCGGTGTTTGCTGCGGTTGCGGCGCTGATCAAGCTGGATTCGCGCGGGCCGGTGTTCTTCCGGCAGCGCCGCGCGGGTCGCAACGGCACGTTCTTCCGGATCTACAAGTTCCGCACCATGGTCGACGGGGCATACATGATGGGCTCGCGCCTGACGACCAAGCGCGACCCGCGGATCACCCGCGTCGGTCAGTACCTCCGCTGGACCAAGCTCGACGAGCTCCCGCAGTTGTTGAACGTCCTGCGCGGGGAGATGAGCCTGATTGGTCCACGACCCGAAGATCCTCACTTCGTCGAGTTCTACACGCCCATGCAGCGCAACGTCTTGTTGGCGCGACCCGGCCTGGTCGGTCCGAGCCAGATCATGGGCCGCGACGAGACCGAGGACTACCCGGACGGCCTGCGCGACACCGAGCGCTATTACGTCGAACGCATCTTGCCGGATAAGCTGGAGCGCGACCTGGAGTATGTGCGCACAGGGACATTCTGGGGCGACATATGGTTGTTGTTGCACGGTTTGTGGGCGACCGTATTCGGCGCGTTCCGACTCGAGTATCTGTGGCGTCGTCGCCGACGCTTCGCCCTGATGGCGGCCGACCTTGTGTTCTGCATGGCGGCTTACGTCATTGGGCTGCTGATTCGCTTCGACTGGGGGATGCCGGAGGCCGTCTGGACGTGGCAGGCGCTGGCGCTGACGGCGGTGGTGATGCCGCCCACACTGGCTTACTTCGGCGCGTATCAGGGTATCCTTTCCTACTTTGGCCTGTGGGACCTGCTGCAGCTTGCCAAGGGCGTTACGGCAGGTGTCGTCGCGGTCGCGGCCTTTACCTACCTGACCGGCATGCAGCAGCACCCGCGGTCGGTGTTCGTCATCTATTGGGCGGTGATGTTCCTGATGCTCGGCGGTCTGCGCTTCGTGCTGCGGCTGCGGGCGCGGGGTCGCGTGCGGGCGCACGCGCGTCGGCGCAAGGCGATAGTGGTCGGTGCCGGGACGGGTGGTGAGCATCTGCTGCGCGCGCTGATCGGCGATCCGGCGGCAGAGTATGACGTAACGGCGTGCATCGACGATTCGCCGGAACGTTGGGGCTCTCGCATTCACGGCGTCAAGGTGCTCGGTGGGCCTGCCGAACTGCGGCTGGCACTGTCGGCCAACGGAGTTCAGGTCGTCTTCGTTTGTTTGTCGGACATCGATATGCCGGCGGCGCGCGAGATCGCGGAGATCTGCGCCGATTCGGGTGTGGACTGCCGGTTGTTGCCGGCGCTGAGCGAGCTGTTGAACACGGATAACTTTACGGTCGAACGACCCACGTTGCGCGCCCCGGGCGGCGAGGCGCGTTGTGAAGCGTAGGCGGCGGCCGGGCGGGAGCGAACGGTTCGTTGAAGGAGGATGCATGCGAGACGATCTCGTGTTGGTGACCGGGGGCGCGGGCTACATTGGGTCGCACCTGGTGCGAAAGCTGTTGCGGCAGGGATACCGAGTGCGAGTGCTCGACAAGTTTCTCTATGGCGAGCACGGGATTTCCGAGCTGCGTGGCGATCCTAACGTCGAGGTGCGCTACGGCGATATCTGCAACATCCGTGACGTCGTTCAGGCGGTCAACGGCGTGCGCGCCGTCGTTGCCCTGGCGGCTCTGGTTGGCGATGCCGCGTGCGACCTCGATCCGCGCGAGGCGCTGATGACCAACTTCGAGGCGACGCGATGTCTGCTCGAGAGCTCCCGCGAAGCCGGCGTGCAGCGCCTGGTGTTCGCTTCTTCATGTAGCGTTTACGGCGCCAACGGGAGCGAGTTGCTGCACGAAAACTCGCACCTCAACCCGGTCTCGCTGTATGCGCGCACGCGTATCATGTCCGAGGAAGTGCTGTTGCACGAGCACGGACCCGTCGAGATCGTGATCCTGCGTCTGTCGACGGTATGCGGGCTGTCGCCGCGGATGCGGTTCGACCTGATGGTCAACACGATCACGGCGCGGGCTATGGTGGAAGGGAAAGTGCGCATCGTGGGAGCCAACCAGTGGCGCCCGCACATTCACGTGCAGGATGCCGCCGAAGCCTTCCTGGCTTCGGTCGACGCACCATCGGAGGTGGCGGCCGGGGGCATATTCAATGTCGGGGCCGATCACCTGAACTTCACGGTCGGCGAGGTGGCTGCCAAGGTCGTCGAGCAGGTGCCGGGCACGGTCGTCGAGTATTTCGACCGCATCGAAGACCGGCGAAGCTATCGGGTGTGTTTCGATAACATCCGGGATCGGCTTGGTTTTCAACCGCTGCACACCGTCGATGATGCGATTCGCGAGGTGCGCACCGTGCTCGAAACCGGTGAGGTCGGCGATTACGGGGACGAGGTGTATCACAACGTCAAGCAGCTGCAGCGTAACAGCCGTCAGCAGACTCTCTCGGCCTGAGCCGGGGTACTCCCCACAGGCGTCGTTCCGTAACATGAGTGCTTCGCGCACCCTGCGTGTCGGTTTGGTCGGGTGTGGACGGATCGCGCACGTCCACGCTGGTTACTTGCGGCAGACGCCGCACGTGACCTTCGTGGGCGCGTGCGACACCAACCCCGAAAGCCGTGAGACGTTCACCGCCCGGTGGCAGGTGCCGACCTTTGCCGACATCGACGAAATGCTGAGCGCCGCCGCCCCCGACGCGGCGCACGTGGTTACTCCGCCGGCGTCGCATGTGGCGCTGGCGGTCAGACTGCTGGATGCCGGGCTGCACGTTCTCGTCGAGAAGCCGCTGGCATTGAGCGTGGTGGAAGTCGACCGCATGCTGGCGGCGGCGCAACGCCGGCAACGCGTGCTGACGGCCAATCATAATCGCTGGTTCGACCCCGTGGTCGCGGCGGCGCGCAACCTGCTCGACTCGGGGCGGTTGGGGGCTCTGGTCGGTGTGGACGTGTTTCAGGGCGCCGCCGCGGGCGAGGCCGACCCGGCTGCCGGGGCGCATTGGAGCCGAGCCCTGCCGGGCGGAATGCTGTACAACCTCGGTCCCCATCCGACTTATCTGCTGCGTAATTTCGTCGGCCCGGTACAGGAGATCCAGGTCCTCTCCGATGCCGACAGTGCAGGGCAGCTTCGTGAAGTGCGGGCCCTGGTGCGCGGCGCCGCCGCGGTCGGCTCCCTGACGATCTCTTTGCAGACTCAGCCGTTCATGAATCGGTTGACGCTGTACGGGACCGCGATGACGGCGGAGGTTAATCTCAACAACATGACGCTGTTGGTCCGTCGCACTCGCCGCACGCCGAAGCTGGTCGGCAAGGTACTGCCTAATCTCGACGAGGCGACGCAACTGGTGTGGGCGACCGTCGTCAACACGATCGAATTCCTGCGCGGCAGGCAACGGTACTATCCCGGGATGGGGTTGCACTTCCGTGCCCTGTACGAGGCGTTGGCCGCGGGGGGCGTCCCGCCGGTGAGTGCAAACGAGGCGCGCGAGGCGGTCTGGCTTATGGAGCAGATCTGGCAACGGGCGGGGGCCAGCGCCGGGGGGCCGGCAACGGAGGTGGCGGCGTGAAGGTGCTCGTGACCGGGGCTACCGGCTTTCTCGGCCGCAGTATCGTCGCCCGCCTGCAGCGGGAGGCCGTCGAGGTGCGTGCCCTGGTGCGGCCGGGCCGGGCAGGTTTGCCGCCCGACGTGGAACCGTGTCCGGGAGACCTCAAGGACGAGGCGTCGATCGCGACCGCGGTGCAGGGCGTCGATGCGGTCGTGCACGCCGGGGCCAAGGTGGATACGAGCGGCAAGTGGGAGGAATTTGCCGAGGTTAACATTCGGGGCACGCGACGGGTGATCAGCGCGGCGCGCGCCTCCGGTGTCGGCCGCATCGTCCACATCAGCTCGCTGAGCGTTTACGATGTCGATCGTGACGGCGTAACTATTACCGAAGATAGCCCTTACGAGAGTGAAGCCAACGCGCGCGGTCACTACAGCCGCTCGAAGCTCGCCGCCGATCGCCTGGCGCTAACCGAGGCCCGTGCCGGTGCGCCGGTCGTGGTGCTGAGGCCGGGTCTCCTCTACGGACCGGGCAAGCGCCCGCCGCTGGCGCGGCAGAGTTTCGCGGTGAAGGGCTGGAAACTGATCCTGGCGCGGCCGAATTATCCCCTGCCGATGTCCTACGTCGATAACACGGCGGATGCGGTCTGGTTGGCGCTGCACTGCCCCGACGCGATCGGGCAAGCCTTCACGATCGTGGACGAGAACATCCGGCAGAACGAATTGGTGTCGCTGTATCGGGCGGCGTCGGGAGAAGTCTGGCGCCCGGTTTTTCTCCCGGTCGGTACCGTTGCGCTTGCGGCCGGGGTCGCCGAACGCGGCTTACGCCTGGTGCGGCGCCGATCGCCGGTAACCTACCATCAGGTGCGGCGGGCCACCGACCGCGCCTGGTACGACTGCTCCCGTGCCGAGCAGGTGCTCGGCTGGCGTCCCGCGGTGCCCGTCCACGAAGGATTGCGCCGCACCTTCGAGTCGATCCGGACGTTGGCCAACGCGCCGGCAGCCGCGTAGCGCCGTTGGCGCCAGCGCGCGAAGGGAATGATCGCCCATGATCGGGATTCGTGACGTCGCCTGCTATCTCCCCGAGGGCACGTTGCACTCGGCAGACCTCCGCGCCCGACTGGGTTTCAAGCCGGGGTTTCTCGAAGACAAGGTGGGTGTCGAGATTCGCCGCATCTCGGCGCCGGACGAAAGTACCAGCGACATGGCGGTTCGGGCCTTCGAGCGGCTTCGGACGCGCTGTCCCGGGGAAGGCTTCGAGGACGTTGGGCTGCTGCTGTTCTGCACGCAGAATCCGGACTTCAAGATCCCCAATACCGCGAGCCTGGTGCAGCATCGGCTCGGGCTTCCTAAGTCGATGCTGGCCTTCGATATCGCGCTGGCTTGCTCGGGCTACGTGGCGTCGATCGTGACCGCCAAGGCCTTGATGACCGAACTCGGGGTCGACAAGGCGCTCGTCTTCACCGCCGACCCGTACAGCAAGATCATCGATCCAGAGGATCGTACGACGGTGGCGTTGTTCGGAGATGCAGCGACGGTAACGGTGGTGCAGCGCGGCGGCCGCCTGTCGATCTGCAAGAGCGCGTTCGGGAACGACGGCGGCAAGTACGACGCCTTGATAGTTCCGAACAGCGGTACGGCGAAGATAGACGGTGCCGCCGAGGTACTGCGGCTCGACGGCCGCAGTATCTACGAGCTGCTCAAGACCGAGGCCCCGCCGAACATCCGAGCCTGCGCGGCGATCAACGGTCTGACGCTCGAGGCAATCGACCTGTTCTTGTTCCATCAGGCGAGTGCGTGGCTCTTGCGGGGATTGCTCGAAGACCTGGGGCTGCCGGCGGAAAAGGTGCCCACAAACCTGCGGCTCATCGGCAACACGGTCTCGTCGTCGATCCCGTTGCTTCTCGACGAGGTAATGTACGGCGGTGGGCCGCTGCCCCGGACGATGCTCATGAGCGGGTTCGGAGCCGGCCTGGCATGGGCGTCCGTCGTGTTGCGAAGCTGAGTCGATGCGGCGGAACCTGGAGCAATCGAGCGCCGCGCCGGGCAGTCAGGAGGAATTCGTAAATGGCAAGTGAGATCGAGGTGCGCAATCAACTGCTGACCATTCTGTCGCGGATGTTGGAAACCCCGCCGCAGTACGCGCCCGGGGCGGACATATTCGAGGACTTCGGCCTCGATTCGCTCGACCAGATCGAGTTCCTGTTCAACGTCGAGGAATCCTTCGGAGTGAAGATCGCGGACGAGACCTTCGAAGGCGAAGGCCTGCGGGAGTTCGATCGCCTCGTGGCGCATCTCGCCGAAAGGCAGTCCGCCGCGAATTGACCCGGAACCGGTTCGGGACCGCATGATCCACGAAGTCGCCAGCGATCTGCCAAAGCTCGGTGCCCGTGACTATGTGCAGGGCGGCAGCATCTTGAACGCCATCCTCC
The DNA here is from genome assembly GCA_023150935.1 of Candidatus Binatia bacterium. Classification (NCBI taxonomy): domain Bacteria; phylum Candidatus Binatota; class Binatia (SeqCode); species Binatia bacterium. Next base: position 57,502 of record JAKLJW010000019.1, read on the forward strand.
GGTTGGCCGACGAAGTCATCGGACCTCGGTGGTTGGAGGGGACGACGATCGCGTCCTTCAAGCTGCAGCGCGAGAGCACGGGTAACGGCCGCTTCAGGCTGGCAGACGAACCGCTGGACGATCAGGACGGAGCGCACGCGAGCTTCGTTGCCCAGCGCCCGGGGTCGCGCCTCCACGTCTGCTACTACGACGAAGGCCGGCCAACCCGCCGGGAAGACTACGACGAGGAGTCGTATTACCGCGTCGTGACGGTAGGGGGCGACCTGTGTGGCGAGTTCGTCTTCCCGGGGGGGCGGCCGCGGGAGCACTTCGTTCGGGCCATGGTAGGAGCGAACAAACGAGTACACGAGAAGGCAGTCGGTTTTGGTGCGCCCCTCAAGCGCATCCAGTTCCTGTATCTGAAGGGGCTCGACGGCGTGGCCTTGCAACACGCGGATGCCGAGTATGCCGTACGTATCGACAACGTCTCCGTGCAGGAGCGCGATCGTGAGGTCTGGACGATCAACCGTATGGCGGTGACCGCGCCGCATGTCCGCACAGAGTTTCGCATTTGTTACCGTGCCGTAAGGGAGGTCGCGTGAAGGCGGACGCGACGACCGCAGCGGTGGCGGTCGCCGGTGGGGAGGTGCCGGCGACCGCTGCCGCCCCGCGGGCCGACCGGGCGTTCGTGTTCGCGCGCGAGCACGGCACGCGGGCGTCGGAGGTGAACCAGTTCTACAACGGCTTCACGGGCAAGGACCGTTCGCTGGCGGCGCACCGTTGGGAGTTCTTCGCAGGGCCGGGTGGACCGGCGCTGGTGTGGACGATCACCGAAGCGGTATCGCGGCGGATCGTCGGTCACCATGCCATCGTCCCGACGCCGATGGTGTGCCGCGGCGTCACGGTTCCCGGAGGGCGTACGGAAAACACTATTATCGACCCGGCTTTTCGGACCAAGGTGTTCTATCCCGGAATGGAAAAGAGGGCACTGGCCGAGACCCTGGAGTCTTTGCGGGTCGTATACACGATACACTCGACCGGACCGGGCCGTTTGCGGGAGCGCCTCGGGTATTCGACGGCGGGTCGATGGGTCGTGTACGTTCCCCGCAGCGGGCCGCTGTACCTGCGAGCGTTGCTGCGACGCGGTAGCGGGGCGCTGGGCTTGCGGGTGCCCGAGGTGGCGCTCGGCGCCGCCGCTCGCACCGTAGGTGTTGCACAGCGGCTGAGGCGCGGTCTGCGCGGGCGCTCGGGGGTAATAGTCCAGGAGGTGGAGAACGTCGACGCTCTCGGGGGCGAGTACGAGGCGTTCTGGGCGCGCGCCCGCGACGGTTACCCGATGACCATCGACCGATCCCCGGCCTTCCTGCGATGGCGGTTTGCCGACAATCCTCACCTGCGCTGCCGGACCTGGACGGTGCGGCGAGGGGGTCGACTTGCTGCGGTGATCATCGGCCATCGACATGTGCTGGAAGGAGCATCCGCGCTCTACGTCGACGACATCGTCGTGGGAGCATACGGGGAGGCGGACTTCACTGCCGCCGTTAGTTGCCTGGATACGCTCGATCCGGGGGCGGATTCCGTGGTCCTGACGACTCTCGCCGTGGACACTCCATTGCACCGGGTCTTGCGCCGGCGCTTTCCGGTGCAGGCGCGGCTGCTCGATCGGTACGGCTCGCGGCTGTTCGACGAGATGCTGGTGCTCGACAAGAGCGACGCGGATAACCCGGAGCCCTGGTACGTAACGGCAATCTTTACCGAGGGGATGGATACTTCGCGGTGAGCCTCAGACCTCCGAATCGGTGGGCGCGGGGGGCATTCTGCGGCGCGCGCGGCGGGCGGCGCCGCGGATCAGGCCGGCGAAGAACCGGAGATCGTCGGTGTCGGCAACCAGCACCTGGCGCAAGGAGACTCCCGCCCGCGGAAGGAACGCGACGAGCAGGATGCCGCACGCTATCGAGTACGAAATCGCCGTCGACATCGCGGCGCCGACAATGCCGAGAGACGGGATGAGGAGGAAGTTCAGCAGGATGTTCAATCCCAATGCCGGGACGCCGGCGGCAATGTTGACCCGCTGGCGGTTCTGGCTGGTGAAGTCGCGGGTCAGGATGACGAACACGGACAGGGCCAGCGCGCCGATGCCGGCCCACAGCAACGGCCTTCCCGCGGGGGCATAAGCCTCGCCGTACCACAGCACGATGATACTTGGTCCTAACAGCACGAGCGGAATCACGAGCGCCCCGGTGAGCAAGAGAGTGCGCCGGCACGCCTGGGCGGTGAGCCGATGAATCTGCTCTTCGGGCAAGGAGGCCAGGCGCGGATACAGGACGACGCCAACGGCCTGCGGGATTTCGAGGACCAGTTCGGTGAAGCGCAGCGCCAGCGAATAGAAGGCGGTCTCGGCGGGGCCGAGGAAGTAAGATACCAGGTAAACGTCGGCGCGGAGAAGCATGTGGGAAGTCAGTGTTTGTGCGTAGGACTGGACACCGAAGGTCAGTTGCCGGCGCAGGAGCGGCGGGTCGATGCGCAGCGTGAACGGGATGACACGCCGCATCGTTACGACGAGCCACGTGACGTTGAGCACCGTCGTGAAGGTGTGGATCGCGACGGCGGCGAACAAGCCGAAGCCCAGTATTGGAAGGGCCACGACCACGAGGACGAACCGCAGTCCTTCGCTGACCAGCAATCGGGTGTTGTACACATGGAAGCGACCGGTCGCCTGCAGGACCCCGTAGAGGTAGTCGTCGAGCAACATGAGCGGCACCCGCATCAGGGCGAAGGCGAGCGCCCACGTGGGCACGTTGCGCAGCACGGTTTCGAAGAGACCGCCCCGGGCCAGCCAGACGATCGTGGCGGCCGTCAGGCCGAGCACAATAGCCAGCGCGGTGGCGTTCGATGCCACCTGCACCGGCGAAATGCGCTCGCGGTTGATGAAGTACACGTTGGCCTGGGTCATGCCCAGCTTCACCAGGGTCACCACGGTCGACGGGACGAGCAGTACCAGAGCGAGGATGCCGCGGTCGTGGGGCCCGAGAATGCGAGCCAGTATCACGCCGGTGGCGATGCCGAGGAGCGACCAGACGGCGCGGGTGCCGAACACCCCGAGGATGTCGCGCGAGAGACGACGGTGTGCCAAGCGAGTTCTCGTTCGGTGGCCGGCTACCGCGTGGCGTTGCCGGGGCGATGGCGGGGATCGACTGGGCGAGGGACGTTCATGGATGCGAGAAGCCCTCGCATAACCGACCCCTGCATCGCTTGCAAGGAAGAGAGTGCGTGGTCGTACACGCGGCCAGAGTGAGAGAAGAGCCATGATTCGGGTGTTGTTTGTCGAAGCTTCGACCGGGGGCGTGCTTGGCGGTTCGCTGACCGGTCTGTACCACCTGATCCGTGGGATGGACCGCACGGGCTTTGCATCGGGTATGGTCCTGTACGAGCCGAAGGGTATCGAGGATGACCTGGCGCGGTTGGACGTGCCGGTGTTCTACGTGACTCGGCGGCGAGTCGAGAAGGAGCATGCGCTGCTGCGCTACGAGGGCTACCGCCAGGCCAAGTCGTGGCAGCCGGTGCGCTCGGCTCTGGCGTTGGGGCGCCAGACCCTGCGCCTCGCGATCGAAGAGATGCCCACCGCACTGCGCCTGGCCCGGATAATTCGCCGCTTTCGTGCCGATGTGGTTCATCTCGGCAACGGTCTGCGCGCCAATTTCGACGGCGTTCTCGCCTGCATGATGACGCGGACGCCGTGTCTGGTTCACGTCAAGGGCTTCGAGAAGTTCACGGACCGGGAACGAAGGATCGCACCGCGGGTCGATGCCCTGGTCAGCATGACCCAGGCGGTCGATGCACATTGCCGGCGACTCGGTGTGATCGGCCGGAGCATGTACGTTGTCTATGACGCGCTGGACGAACAGGGTTTTGTGCCACGGCGGGAACCGGGAGCGGTCCGGGCAGAGCTGGGCATTACCAACGGTTCGCCGTGCGTTGGGGTGGTCGGTAACATACAGGAGTGGAAAGGGCAGGCGGTGCTCGTCGAGGCCATGGCCCGCGTCGTCGAGGCGGTACCGCGCGCCCGCGCGTTGATTATCGGTGGGGTGCATCGTGCCGGGGCGCAGTACGGGGATGCCCTGCGAGCGCGCATCGCCGAGCTCGGACTGGGCGAGTCGATCGCCTTCACGGGATTCCGTCGCGATGTGCCCGACGTAATGAACGCACTCGACGTGGTCGCGCACACGTCCGTACGCGCGGAGCCTTTCGGCCGCGTTATTCTCGAGGCCATGCTGCTCGGCAAACCGGTGGTGGCGACGGCGGCCGGTGGCGTGCCGGAGCTGATCGCGGACGGTACGACGGGGTTTCTGACCCCGCCGGGCGAGCCGGCCGCCCTCGCCGAGCGGCTCATTCCGTTGTTGCGCGACGCCGACTTGCGAAGCAGAGTTGGTATAGAGGCACGCCGCTGGGCGCGCGAGCGATTCAATCTTCCGAGGCACGTTGCCGAGACGTGCGCGATCTACGAACAGCTCACGAAGGGGCACTGACACCATGCGAATTCTCGGGATTTCCTGTTTCTACCACGATTCCGCCGCGTCGCTGCTGGTCGACGGGCAGCTGGTTGCGGCCTCGGAGGAGGAGCGCTTCAGTCGAAAGAAGCACGACTTCGATTTTCCGCGATTGGCCGTTCGTTACTGTCTCGAAACCGCGGGCATCGACGTTCAGGACGTCGACTACGTGGTCTTTTACGAAAAGCCGTTCGTCAAGTTCGAGCGCATCCTCACCACCGCGCTGCAGGTCGTGCCCAAGTCATGGAAGGTTTTCGGCGATGCCATGACGACGTGGCTCCTCGACAAGTTGTGGGTGAAGAACATCATTCGGCAGGAGCTTGGCATTCCCGCCGAGCGCATTTTGTTCAGCGAACATCACCTGTCGCACGCCGCCAGCGCGTTTCTTTGCTCGCCGTTCGACGAGGCGGCCATTCTGACCGTGGACGGTGTCGGCGAATGGGCTACCGCCACCATGGGCGTCGGCCGCGGCACTGAAATTAAGCTGACACGCGAGATCCACTTCCCGCACTCCGTGGGCCTGCTGTACAGCGCCTTCACTGCCTTTCTCGGTTTCGAGGTCAACGAGGGCGAGTACAAGGTCATGGGCATGGCGCCCTACGGCAAGCCCAAGTACGTCGACAAGGTGTGGCAGCTCATCAAGCTCGAGCCCGACGGCAGTTTCTGGCTCGACATGAGCTATTTCTCGTTTCACCACTCGTCGACGCGGACTTTCAATCGCAAGTTCGTCGAGCTCTTCGGGGAGCCCCGCGACCCGTCCTGGAAGTTCTTCACGCCGGATTCCGGGTACCCGTCGTATTTCGGCGCGAAGCCAGAGCGATACGACGAACTGGCACGGCAGAACCAATACTACGCCGACATCGCGGCCAGCATTCAGTTGGTCACGGAAGAACTCGTGCTCGCGATGGTGCGCCAGCTCCATAAGGAGACCGGTCTGACGCGACTGTGTCTCGCCGGGGGGGTGGCACTCAACAGCGTTGCCAACGGCCGGATCGTCAAGGAGACGCCGATAAAGGAGGTTTTCATTCAGCCCGCGGCCGGTGACGGTGGCGGATCGCTCGGTGCCGCCCTGTATGTGTACCACTGCGCCCTTGGCAAGCCGCGGAGCTTTGTCATGGAGCACGCTTACTGGGGCAAGGAATACGGGCAGGGAGAAATCAACGATTTCGCCCGCACCTGCGGTCTGCCGCACCAGGTGTACTCCAGGGAGGATGCGCTGCTCGATGCGGTAGTCGAGGAGCTGCAAAAAGGGCACGTTGTCGGTTGGTCTCAGGGACGGTTCGAGTGGGGGCCGCGCGCCCTTGGAGCGCGCAGCATTATTGCCGACCCGCGGCGCCACGACATGAAGGAAATCGTCAACATCAAGATCAAGTTCCGCGAGCCGTTCCGGCCGTTTGCGCCGTCGGTGCTGGCCGAGGCCTCGGAACGCTACTTCGATCTGCCTGACGCGCCGCTGCACTACCCGGCGCGGTTTATGCTGTACGTCGTCGACGTCAAGCCCGGGCAGGGAGAGGTGCTGCCGGCGATCACTCACGTGGACAACACGGCGCGCCTGCAGGCCGTGCACAGGAAGGAGAGCCCGCTCTACTACGACCTCATCGAGCGCTTCGGACAGGCCACGGGCGTTCCGGTGATTCTCAATACTTCCTTCAATCTGAAGGGCGAACCGATCGTCAACACGCCGGCAAACGCGTTCAGCACTTTTTCGCGCAGCGGTATGGATGCGCTGGTACTCGGCAACTGCGTGATCCGCAAGGAGGCTTAGGGAGGATTCGTGCCGCGGTTACGCGAAATTCTGGCGGCGGCGGTACTGGCCGGCGGCGGCCTCCTCATGGCGTTCCTCGCCGTCGAGCTCGGCGTGCGTTGGATGCGGCTCGTGCCGGATCGCTTCTGGGAGCCGGACCCGCTTCTGGGGGTGCGGTTGGTCGCCGGCGCGTCGGGATGGTGGACACAGGAAGAGCGGGAGTTCGTCGTGCCGGTGCAGATCAACGCCGCCGGCCGGCGCGACGTTGAACGTCCTGAGGCGAAGCCGCCCGCCACGGTGCGCGTGCTCGTGCTTGGCGACTCGTTCGTCGAGGCCCTGCACGTACCTATGGAGGCGATCTTCCCGCGCCAGCTCGAAGTGCGGCTCAACCGCGACGGTAGAACCCCGCGAACTGAGGTGCTCAGTGCCGGGGTCAGCGGCTACGGCACGGCGAGCGAGGCGCTGTACTTCGAGCGCGACGGCCGGCGCTTGGCGCCCGACCTCGTGTTGTTGGCGTTCTATCCGGGCAACGACGTGAAGAACAACAGTCCGACTCTCGAGGACACGTTGCCTCCGGTCTACGCCGCGGACGGTACCCTCGAGCGGGTGGGTCATGGCAGACGCAAGCGCGAGGTCGGCGGCCGCCTGGGGTCGCACGCTTACGAGTACGTGCGGCAGCTCGTGTTGTTGCGGCACCCGGCGCTGGCGCAGACGCTGGCCGAGAGGGGTTTGGTGCGGCGCGACGCGCTGCGCCCGGCGCGGCTGCGCGACGGGGTACCGGTGGACTACGGCGTGTATGCGGCGAGTGTCGATGCGGAGTGGGCGGACGCCTGGGGTCGCACGGAGTCGCTGCTCGAGCGCTTGCGGGCATCGTCGGTGGCGGCGGGGGCGGGTTTCGCGGTGGTGATTCTGTCGACGCGGGATCAGGTGTACCCCGAGTCGTGGGCGCAGATCGTTGCGGCCAATCCGGGGATGCAGGGGCGGCAGTGGGATCTCGACGGGCCGCAGCGGCGGGTCGAGCAGTGGTGTGCGGCACGCGGCGTGCCGTGCCTGGCGATGGCGCCGGTGTTCCGGGCGGCGGCGACGGAGGGTAGCGAGCCGCTGCACTTTCCGCGCGACGGGCACTGGACGGTTGCGGGCCACCGGCTCGGGGCCGAAGAGATGGCAAACTTTATCGAGCGGCATCGGTTGGTGCCGCCGGCGAGAGGGAGGACGGAATCGTGAAACAACTCACCGAAGGCATCAAGCACCGTTTTGGCATTGCCAGCGAGTTGATGAGCTTCCTGTGGCAACGGCGCCTGTGGTGGCTCATTCCGATGGTCTTCGTGCTGCTGGTTTTCGGCGGCCTGATGGTGACCGCGCAGAGCTCGGCACTTGGGCCGTTTATCTACACTTTGTTCTAGGAGTCGCGTGGGTTACGGGCTTGGCATCACCGGCCCGAGTTGGGTCGGTCGGGCGGGGTTGTTGCTCGCCTTGCTTGCCCCGGTGAGTCCCGGACCCGCCGCGGCAGCGACGTTGTACGTCCGGGTCGGCGGCGATGATGCCCAGGAAGGCAGGTCGCCGGTGACCGCATTGCGGACGATCACGCGCGCGGCGGCAATTGCCCAGCCCGGCGACGACATAATCGTAGGCCCGGGAGTCTACGTCGAGGGCGATGTCAGACCGGGGGCCTTCGGGCATGTCGGTTTCGTTGCCGACCGCCGCGGCACCCTGGTGGGAGATCCTCCCGGAGACGTGGTTCTCGACGCCTCCGACAGAAGTACCGGGTTCGAGTTGAACGGAAAGATAGCAGTGCGCATCGACGGCTTCGTCGTGCATGGAGCGGGGGAAGGTATCTACGTGAAGAGCGGTTCCCACGCGGCTGTGATTGTCAATAACATCGTGTGCAACAATCGACGAAACGGAATCTACGTCCAGGATTCCCAGAACGCGACGATCTTCAACAACCTCGTCTATAACAATGGGCGGTCTGGAATCCTCGTGGGTGGCAACACGGATGGTTCCCCGGGGGTTCGCATCGTCAACAACACGGTGTACGGGAGCCTGAACCGCGGCATCTTCCTGGCCGGTGCCCGCTTGGAGTCGCCCGACGCGAGGGTGCTGAATAACATTGTGGCGGAGAACCGTTTTGGGGGGATTCAAGTCAATGCGGTCGCAAGGGAGGGGTACCTGAGTGCCGGCAATGTCGTCGGCGACCGGGTGGCATCCGGGACCCCGACAGATGTCACCGACGTCATGGCGGACCCCCTGTTGGTCAACCCGGCCGGTGTGGACGGCGTCCTCGGGGGGATCGGGTATGCTGACGACGATTTCCACCTCGGCAATCCGGCCTCCGGACAGCCCAAGAAGAGCCCGGCGATCGACGCAGGGTCGAGTCGTTCCATCTTCCTCAAACTGAACCGCGCCAGTACGAGAACCGACAAGCGACCCGACACGGGATATGTCGATGCCGGGTATCACTACGGGAACTTCGACGAGGTGCCCGTGCAACCCGAGCGCTTCCTGCGCCTAAAACCAATATACGTGGATGTCGACCGCGGCGCGGACAAGAACGATGGGCGCACGGCCGCGACCGGCGTGCGGACAGTGGCACGAGCGTTAGAGATCGCACGACCGGGGCACCGTATCGTGTTGATGCCGGGCCTGTACGCCGAGGGCGACCTGACTCCCGCCAGTTCGGGCACCTCGGGGCGGGCAATCGTGCTCACGGGGCGCCCGGGGGCGGTGATTGATGCCACCGGGTTCAGTCAGGCGTTTCGTCTTGTCGGTCGGGCGCACGTGACCCTCGATGGTTTAGCGATTACCGGCGCTTCGCAAAATGGTGTCGAGATCCGAAGCGGGTTTAGTGCCGGCAAGATCAGTGACGGTGCATACGACGTGGTAATCCGCCGGTGCCGCATTTATGGCAACTCCCGGCGGGGTGTGTACGTGGAGAGCGCAACGGGCGTTCGGGTCGAGGCCACGACGATCGAGGACAATGGATCGCGCGGTTTGCAGATTGAGAGCAGCGAGGTCGGCGTCCTTCGTAGCGTTATTCGACGGAACCCGGACAGCGGCCTCTGGGCACTGGTTGGGTCGACCGTGTCGCTTACAGACACGGTCGTCACCGACAATGCCGATAACGGTGTAGTGGCGTGGCAGAGCTCCGTATCCTTGACCGGGTGCACCGTGACCGGGAGCCGTGACGGGTTGCGGCAGAGTGCCGGTACGTTGCAGGTCGTCGGTTCCCGCATCTACGGCAATACGCGCCGGGGCATTTACGTCGACGGTGCCGCCCGCTGTAGCGTCCAGGCTGTCACGATCGAGGACAACGGGTCGCGGGGCCTGCTGATCGAGGGCAGCGATGCGCAGGTGAGCAGCAGCGTGGTTCGTCGTAACCGCGATAGCGGCATATGGGCGGCTCTGGGATCCAGGGTGTCGCTGGTCGACACCGATGTGATCGACAACTCCGACAATGGGGTGTTGGTCTGGCAGAGCGATTTCACGATGACCGGCGGTACCGTGTCGGGGAGCCGCGACGGCGGCGTGCGGTTCAGTAAGCTATCGACCGGAACGTTGAGCGATGTCCTGGTGCGAGATCACGAGAACGCCGGTGTGCAGGTAGTGTCGAGCGTTGTGTCGATTGCCGGAGGGGAAATCGCTGCGACCGGCGGTCGTGGGGTCCAGGCTTACGTGGATGCGGTAGAGCCCGGGCGCACGGCGGTTACGGTCACGGCGATACCCATCTGCGGACACGCCCTTGCAGGGATTGACGTCACCGATACCGATCTTGCGCTGACGGACGTGCGGGTGTGCGACAACGGCCGGGACGGGGTGCGGCAGACCGGCGGCACTCTGGATGTGGTGCGCGGCGTTGTGACAGGCAATCAGGGGAAGGGCATCACGGTAGACAAGGCGAAGACCGTAGTAGTCGAGGACACGAGCATCGCTGATAATGCCGACAACGGCCTCCAGATCGTCGCTGCCGAAGGGCCGGTAATTGGGGGATGCACGCTCAGCGGAAACCTCGGCGACGGCGCAACGATTCTCGACTCCGACTCGCCGATGATTTGGAACAACCTTGTGGTCCGCAACCGGTCGACGGGCGTGCTGGTGAGCGGTGAATCGAGTGGTTCGCCAAAGGCACGCGTCCTGAACAATACCTTTTATGCGAATGGCAACCGCGGCCTCCTTCTTGGTGGCAGCGACTTGAAACCACCTTCGATCGACGGCGTCGTCCTGCGAAACGTCTTTCAGGGCAATGGTACTGCGGGTTTGCAGGTGAACAGGCTCTCGCTGCCCGGCTTCGTCGGCAACTTCAATCAATCGGCGGATCCGTACGGTCCGGGTACCCCGGTTGGAGTGCGAGACATCCTTGGCCCCGCAGGTTTCGTCGACCCGGCGGCGGGCGATTTTCGACTCAGTCAGCGTACGTCCGGGCAGAGCGTCACGAGCCCAGCCGTGGACGCCGGCGGGGTCGATGTCGCCGACGCGGGTCTGACGGGAACGACCACGCGAACGGACGGACGACCGGACGTCGGCCCGGTGGATCTCGGTTACCACTATCGCCCATGACTCACCGCGGACCGGGACCGCACCGCCTTGCGTACGTCATCAAGTCGATGAGTGTGGGCGGTAGCCAGACGCACCTGATGCAGGTGTTTCGTCTCATCGACCGGGACCGGTTTGCGCCGGCCCTGTACTGCCTCGGCAATGACGGTGCGTTGCTCGACGAAGTTCGTGCCCTCGACGTTCCGGTGTTTACACCCGGCGCCGGCGCGACCTTCAAGGGATTCGGCCTCTTGTCCCGAGTCGCCAGATTGCGCCGGGCCTTCCGAGATCACCGCCCGGGTATCGTCCACAACTATCTGCTGCGCGCCAATCTCGCCGGTTCGATCGGCGCCCGCCTCGCCGGGGTGCCGGTTGTGCTGTGCAGCAAACGAGGCTGCCACGAACGCCGCGGCGCCAAGTTGATGGCGGCCAAAATCGGCAATTACCTCGCGGATCGGGTGACGGTGAACGCCAACGCGGTGCGCGACTTCGTTCACGCCAACGAGGGCTGCCCGCTCGACAAGATGACGGTGATTCCGAGCGGCATCGATACGAACCGTTTCCGGCCCCGCGGTGCGGGATCGTTTTGCGAGCGGGTCGGACTGCCGGCGGATAGATGTCTGGTTGGGTCTGTGACCCGCTCCCGCGCCGTCAAGGGTGTCGAGGACTTCCTGCGGGCGGTTGCCCTGGCGCGGCGCGAGCACCCCGAGGTGTACGCAGTGGTCATCGGCGAGGTGGTCATGGACGATTCGTTGCGCGCGCTCGTCCGCGAGATCGGGCTCGACGGAGAGATCGCGTTGTTGGGCCGGCGGTCTGACATGCCCGAGGTGTACGGTGCGATCGACCTGCTGGTGTCGTCGTCTCGTGGCGAGGGCATGTCGAACGCGATCCTGGAAGCGATGGCGACGGAGATTCCGGTAGTGGCGACGGCGGTTGGAGGGACCGTTGAGGTGGTCGATCACGGCCGCAGCGGCTTGCTCGTCCCGCCGCAGGACCCCGCGGCGCTTGCTGCCGCGATCGCCGTCGTGACGAAAGACCGGGCGCAGGCGCGCGCGATGGGTCGGGTTGGACGGCGCATAGTCGAGGAGCGTTACTCGGCCCACGCCATGGTGCGACAGATGGAGAGGCTTTACGAAAGCTTGCTCGCGCGTCGCGCCGGAGTGTTGGCCGGAGAGGAGCGGGTGGCGGCATGACCGAGCGTAAGAGCGATCGTCCCCACGTTGTACTCGTCGTCATCGATGCCGCTCGGGCGGATCACTTTTCGGCCTACGGCTACGCGCGCGAGACCACGCCGTTTCTCGACAGAGTGGCGCGGGAGGGAGTGCGCTGCACGCACGCTGTGGCGACGGCCCCGGGTTCGCTGGCGGCGCACGCGTCGTTGTTCACGGGCCTGCACGCGGTCACGCACGGCGTCAGCGACGAGCGTCCGCGTCTGCGCGCCGAACCGCGGGTGCTGGCCGAGTGCCTGCGTGATGCCGGCTACCGCACCGCTGCGTTTTGCACGAACCCGGCTGTGAGCCCGGAGACCGGTTTCGATCGTGGTTTCGACGTGTTCGTCACGCAGCGACCGGCCGGCCGTCTGGCCGGAAGAGCTATCTCCTACGGCCGGCGTGCCGGGGATCGACTTCTGCGCCGGGACGACGCCGGGGCAAGACGGACTAACGAGGCTCTGGAGGCGTGGGTCGAGGGGGGGCAAGGCCCGTTCTTCGCCTTCGTGCATTACAACGAAGCGCAGGCCCCTTTCAGGTTACCGCATCCGTATGACCGCCACTTTCTCACCCGCACGGTGGCCTCGGCGCAGGTGCGATCGGTCAACCGTGAAATCCTCCACTTTGCGGCCGATCCGGAAAGCCTTACCGGCGCCGACTGGTCGGTGTTTGCGGCCCTGTACGATGCGGCCCTGCGCTACATCGACATGCGGCTGGAGGAGATTGCCGCGTGGTTGCAACTTCGGGGGTGGTGGGACGACACCTTGTTCGTGGTTACCGCGGACCACGGGCAGAGTCTGGGCGAGCACGGTCGCGTCGGGCATAACCTCGACCTGAGCGACAGTGTCCTCAGGGTTCCGCTGATTCTGCGCTGCCCGGGGCGAGTACCGCAGGGGTTCGTCAGCGAGGAGGTGGCGCAGTCGATCGATCTGATGCCCACTATTCTAAGGCTCGCCGGCGTGGAGCCTCCGGAGGGCCTGCACGGACACGCGTTGCTGGAGCGGGGACGCGCTACGCGCGGGCCGGATTTCGCGGTCGCCGAACGTTACCGCCCCAGGTTAACGGGCTTACTGCGGAAGTTCCCCGGTCTGGACGTGCGCGGTCTCGACGTGCGCGAGAAGGCGATCCGCACGCGCCGTTACAAGTACGTGTGGCGCTCCGACGAGTGCAATGCGTTCTTCGACCTGCAGGCCGATCCGGGTGAGAGCGCCAATTTGATCGAGTCTTACGGAGCCGAGGCCGAAGCGCTGCGCGAGCGATTGTTCGATTGGCTCGCCTCGGTCGAGAAGTTCGACTTCCACGGCGCCGAGGATGCGGTGTCGGGGACGCCGCGCGGACGGCGGGGAAGCGATCGCGCTGCCGGTACCGCGGGCCTCTAGTGGGATGGTCGGGAATCGAAGGACATCGATGAAAACGATGCCAGCCGCCTCTGGGGCGGATGGAAGAACATCAACGAACTCATCTCCGATACCGGTCGAGCTAAGGATGTCCTGGTGTCCCAGAGGCCGTCTCGAGGCGCAGGGCGGGAGTCGTTCGACTTCCTGCTAGGGCGGGGTCGGGGAACGGGAGTGAAGTGTGGGAGCGGAGATCGAGGTGCGCGGCAGCCGCGACCCGTGGCTGTTGGCTGTGCTGGCCGTTACGGCTGCGCTGGGGCTCTACCAGCTCGATTGGGGGCTGCCCAACGGCAACAACTCATGGGCCGCGGATGCGCTTGGTCCGTTGACGGTCCTGAGCATTGCACGGCGTTCTTTCGGCGCGTGGAACTCAGGCTGGTTCTATTTCAAGTATCCCCTCGGCTATCCGCTTCTTCTACTCGCCACGTACGCTCCCTACTTGACCTGGCTGAAGGTGACGGGGCAGTGGGAGCACCCGCAGAGCGCGTACCCATACGGGTTTGCCGACCCGGAGGCCGCTCTGTACGCCCTGGCGATGCTCGGGCGAGGACTCAGTGTGCTGCTCACACTCGGTACGGTGGCATGCGTCTACGGCATGGGGCGGCGGCTCCTGGGACGTTCGGCCGGGATCCTGGCAGCCTGGTTTACGGCGACCGCATACCCGGTGATTTACTATGCGCACACGACGAATCTGGACGCCGCGTACCTTTTCTGGCTGACCCTGGGACTGTGGGCCACCATCGTGGCGACCGAGGAAAGCAAGAGGCGCTGGGCGTTCGTCGTCGTCGGAATTGCCGCGGCCATGGCGATGGCGACCAAGGAGCAGGGATATGCGCTGCTGCTGGCGTACGCCGCGCTGATTGCCGTCTACGCCTGGCGCGCACAGCCGGCCTCGACGGCACTCTGGGTGCGTGCCTGGCGGTCGGTGTGGAATACGGGGACACGAACAGGTCTGGCGGCGGCGGTAATCACGATGGCGCTGGCGAGCAATGTCATGGTCAATCCGCAGGGGGCCGTGAATCGTTTTCTGAATCTCGCCGGGCGCGAGGTGCCGGGCGTGACGGCCCGGTTCACTCCGGTGGAGTTCGCCCTCTTCAAGGGTGCGGCCAAGGAATGGCAATACTTGCGCCAGGCGGGCGACGCCCTGGAGAGCAGTCTGGGGTTGCCGCTGTTGGCGGTGGCGCTGGCGGGCCTCGCGTTCGTGGCGGTGGCCCGACCGCGGGCCCGTTTGCGGCTGTTGCTGCCGGTGGTCGCTTACTATTTCGTGTCGTTGCGCACCCACGATCTGATCATGCTGCGTTACACGTTGCCGCTGCAGATGCTGTTAGCGGTGTCGGCGGCGGCCCTGTGCGCGGCGGTCGTCGCCGCGCGCCCGCGCTCCGGCGGAGTGGTGGTCGCGGCGTTGATGGCGCTGGCGCTCGCACGCGGCATCGAGCTCGACCTGTTGCTGAGTCGCGACTCGCGATACGCGGCCGAGACGTGGATTGCGGCGCGGCGATTCTCGCCGGCGTCGATCGAGACCTATCAGAAGCCGGTGTACCTGCCGCGGCTGGATGGTCTGGGCACGACGATAGCGTTGCGCGACCGGTCCCTCGAAGGCATCGCGGCCCGGCGGCCGGCGGCGGTGATCCTGAGTTCGGCGGCGCGCAAGGGGATCACGCACCGGTGGAATCCAGACTGGCGGCAGGGCAACACCTTACTGGTCGAGTCGCCGCCCGCGGCTGCCCTGCTGAGCGCTCTGGAAGAGGAGCGGTTGCCGTACCGCCGGCTGGCGCAGTTCTCGCAAACCCCGATGCTCTTGCGGGTGCGCATCACCAGCCTGTGCCCAACCATCTCGGTGTACGGCCGGGTCGATAGCTGAAAGCGGTCAGAGGATCGGATGCCAAGACAATCGTCTCAGGAGGCGAAGGTGACGGCGCCGGAACCGCACGAGGGGAAGCCGCGATACGCCAACGTGTGGAAGGTGTGGTTGCCGATCCCGCTCCTGCTGCTGGTGCTCGATCTGACCTTCAACCTCTGGTTCTGGCAGATTCCGAAGCTCACCGGGATGGGTGACTGGGGTTACCAGTTTCACATCGACCTGCAGAGGCTCTACGCCCCGAAGCCGCCCGGCACGCTGCGGGTGGTTGCTTTCGGCAGCTCGGTGTCGGGTTCCTTCGACGCGTACCAGGTGCAGTCTCTTCTCGACGCGGTCGAACCGGGAATGGAAGTCCACCGTCTCATGAAGCCGGGGATCAAGCCCACGGACTACAGACTCCTGTTCGAGGCCCAGGGCGCGCGGATGCAACCCGACGTCGTGGTCTTCACTTTCAATCTGCTCGACTTCCTCAACCCGAGCTTCGAGCGGGGCTTTCGGAAGGCGGTGCGCGACGCACTGCCGCCGTGGGCGGTACTGACGACGCGTTACGACGCTCTGCCGACGCTCGGCGACAAGCTCGATCTGGCGGCGGCATCGGCGAGCAATCTGTACCGGTACCGTAAGGAGATCGATGCGGCGGCCGGCGGACACCTGCGTGCTGTCCTGCAGTGGAGCCGCAGCCGGCCCCCGCGCGGCGCGTACGGTGTGTACGCCGACGGCCATACCGCGCAGCGTTTCGGGCTGCCGGTAACGGCGGGCCGGCCGGAGGTCGTCGAGTATTACGTGGACCCCCACTGGATCGCGCAGCGCGGGCGCGTGACGTTGAGGTTCTCCCTTGGCGGGCGGAGCGCCGCCGAGCGCGTCGAAGTCGATCCGGGATGGAAGCGCGCGATCATAGATGTGCCGGCCGGGGGTGCGCCGGTGTTGGACGTCGTCGCCGACAGTGTCTGGAGCCCGCGGGCCGGCGGCGGCAGCGAAGATCCGCGTCTCCTCGCCGTGCGCTTGCGTGAGGTGCCGCCAGTCGCGTCGCAAAACGGTGCGCGGCCCCAGTTCCGTTATCCGCCCTACCTGGACGGCGAACTTCAACCGTTCCTGCGCATGGGCGACAAGCTCGGCGAGGCCTTCGCGGTCCGCTGGCAGGAGGTGCTGAACGCACCGAATGCCTTCGGCAAGCGGTTCCGGTCATATCGCGATGCGAAGCTGCACATTCGCGACGAGGTGTTCCAGCCGACCGGGGAATATGCCGAGGTCGAGCGCCTGGTGGCGTCGCTGGCCGAGCGCGGCGTGACGGTGATTCTGGTCAACACGCCCGAGAGTCCGTGGCTACTGCGCGACTACGAGTCGACGCCGTATTACCGCGCCTACGTGCAGTTCTTCGAGGGGTTGGCCACGACCTATCCGAACGTGCGCTTTTACGATCTCCGGGGTGCGTTGCCGGCGGAGGACTTCAACGACTGGCACCACCCGAACTTCGTCGGTGGGATCAAGCTCGGTCCGCGTTACGCCGATATGTTGAAATCCGCGCGCGCGGATCGCGAGCGCCGCAGCGGACGGGGGGCGTGAGCAGTGCTGTTCAATTCGATTCATTTCCTCCTCTTCTTGCCTATTGTCCTGCTCGGGGTTGCGGTACTGCCGGCGCGCTGGCGCAACCCGTTTCTGCTCGTCGCGAGCTATTACTTCTACGGGTCCTGGGATTGGCGCTTCCTGAGTCTCATCTTTCTGACGACGACGGTCGACTATACGGTCGGCCACTTGATGTACGACACCCGCGACCCGGGGCGGCGTAAGATCATCCTCACGGTGGCGATTTGCATCAACCTCGGCATCCTCGGGATCTTCAAGTACTTCAACTTCTTCGTGCAGTCCGCCATGACGGCCCTCAATGCGGTCGGCTTGCATGCCTCGCCGTGGACGCTGTCGATTATCTTGCCGGTAGGGATTTCGTTCTACACGTTCCAATCGATGTCTTACGCCATCGACATTTATCGGCGGGAGATGGAGCCGGCGCGCCACTTCTGGGACTTCGCGTTGTACGTGGCGTATTTTCCTCAGTTGGTCGCCGGACCGATCGAGCGCGCTACCCATCTGCTTCCCCAGATCCTGCAGCCGCGGCCGGTGACCGCGGAACGGGTGAATATAGGACTGATGCTGATGATGCTGGGGTTTGCGAAGAAGGTACTCATCGCCGATACGGTGGCCGACGATGTCGATCGCATTTTTGCCGATCCCGCCAGTCGGAGCGCCGGCGAGTTGCTGCGCGGCGCGTATCTCTTCGCGTTTCAGATCTACGGCGACTTTTCGGGATATTCGGACATCGCCAGGGGGGTGAGTGAGCTGTTCGGGGTACGGCTGATGATCAACTTCAATCAGCCTTACCTGTCGCAATCGATCACCGAGTTCTGGCGGCGCTGGCACATCTCATTGTCGGCCTGGCTGCGCGACTACCTCTATGTGCCCCTGGGCGGGAACCGGCTGGGCGAGTGGCGGACGTATCGCAACCTGATGCTCACCATGCTGATCGGTGGGCTGTGGCACGGTGCGAACTGGACGTTCGTGGTCTGGGGTGGACTGAACGGGCTCTATCTGGCTGTCGAGCGCCGGCTCGGCATCGGCCGCGTGGTCGAGCCGCTGCACGCGCGTCCTCTGTTGCGCTTCGTGCAGCAGGTGGCACTGGTGATCGTGACATTCCATCTGGTCACGCTCACGTGGGTATTCTTTCGGGCCGCCAGTGTCGACATAGCGTTCGCGTACGTTCTCGGCGTGTTCTCGGGCTCGGACCTGACTGCCGTCGGCATCCTACCGTTCGTCGTCGGCGCCGCGGTCCTGCTAATTGACGTGCCGCAGTACCTTACTCACGACCACGTCGTTTTTCTGAGGCTGCCGTGGTGGGTGCAATCGCCGGCTTACGCTACGGCGTGCCTTGCGCTGATTCTATACGGCGGCAAGGAAGTTCCGTTTATCTACTTCCAGTTCTAGTTCGCGCGGCGGAAATAAAGTGATCGAGGGAAGGGAACGCAAGCCAATGACCGCTCCAGAAACCAATGCTGTGACAGAGCCCGTGGTACGGAAGGCAAACGGCGAGGCGCCACGGCCGCGGGTCGTTGTGGTGATGCCGGCCTACAACGCCGAACGCACGCTGCACATGACATACATGGAGTTGCCCCACGACCGCGTCGATACGGTCATTCTGGTCGACGACGCCAGCAGCGACGATACCGTGGCTATTGCCAAGGCGCTGAATCTGAAGCTTTTTGTGCACGGCCGCAACTACGGCTACGGCGCGAACCAGAAGACCTGTTACACCGAGGCGTTGAGAGCCGGAGCGGACGTGGTTGTGATGGTTCACCCGGACTATCAGTACGACCCGCGTTTGCTGCCGGAATTGCTGGCGCCCCTGGAGCGTGGCGCCGCGGACGTGGTCCTCGGGTCCCGTCTGAAGAGCGGATCCGCCCTGCGCGACGGCATGCCGTGGTGGAAGTACTTTTCGAATCGGTTCTTGACCGGGGTCGAAAACCGGGTCTTCAATCTCAGACTTTCCGAGTACCACACCGGCTACCGGGCGTACACGCGGCAGGTACTGGAGACGGTGAACTTCCAGTTCAATGCCGACAAGTTCATTTTCGACCAGGAGATCGTCGCACAGATCGTCGACGCCGGGTTCCGCATTGCGGAGGTGCCGGTGCCGACCCGTTACTTCCCGGAGGCCTCGTCGGCGAGTTTCCTGGCCAGCAGCCGGTACGGGCTGGGAATTCTGTGGCTGATGGCGCGCTATGTCGCACACCGGCAGGGATGGTGGCGGCAGCGGCAGTTCGAAAGCCTGCGTGGGCGCTATTCCGAAGTCACCCCCTGAGGCGGCGGTAGCCGTGCGGTTCGTGCCCTGGGCGGTGGGCATCTGCGTTGCCCTTGCCGAGATGGGGCTGCTTGGTGTCATGGCGGCGCAGCGTATCGTCAATGCAGACGAAGGCTTTTACGCGTTGGCCGGGGCGCGGGTGCTCGGCGGTGGAGTGCCCTACGCGGATTTCTTCTTTCCGCAGATGCCCTACATGCCCTACCTGCAGGCGGCGGCCTTTGCGGTCGCCGGTCATTCCCTCCTGGTGGGTCGTGCGGTGAGTGTCATCGCCGGGGGCGTGCTGGCGGGATTGATGGCGGGAACGGCTACACGCTGGTCGGACAGCGCCGGTGTGGGGGTGACGGTAGGTGCGATGTTCGCGGCGCATGCGTTGCCCATGAGTTACCTGCCGATCGTCAAGCCGTATGCGGTCGCCGGACTCGCGGCAGTGGGGGCGTTGGTCTTGCTGATGGGGCCGACGGCCCCCGGGACCTGGCGCGGTCTGGCGGCGGGAGCGTGCGCCGCGTTGGCGGTCGGGGCGCGATTGCCCGCGGCTGCCGTCGGGCCAGTTCTGTTGCTGCTGGCGTTGCGCGCCGGGTGGCGCACAACCGCGGCGTTCATCGCCGGCGGGGTGCTCGGCTCGCTTCCGTGGCTGGTGGTGGCCGCAATCGATCCGGGTAACTTCTGGTTCAACAACTTCGGATTCCACAGCCTGCGGCGCGAGATCAGTGGCGTGACCGCGATTGTGGCGCAGAAGGGTATCGTCCTGGTCAAGTGGCTGCTGCTTCCGCAAAACGCGCTGCTGTGGGCTGGCGCGGCCTATGGGGCATGGCGGACGCCTCGGTTCGCTCTGCCGCCCCTGGCGTGCGCGCTGGCAATCGGGGCGGTCTACATGGCCGCCACCCCGACCTACCTCGAGTACTTCGTTCAGGTCATGCCTTTTCTGCTTCTCGCCGCGGTGCCGGCGGTGGCGACTTTACTGCGGCGGCGGGCGCTGTTGGCAGCGGTGGCAGCCGTTTACCTGGTCGGCCTCGTCGTGGCGCGCCGCACCGCACCGGACGACACCGGGCGCGGGGAGAAGGATCGTCTCTGGAACCTGACGACCGTACAGGAGGTGGCGCGGCACATCGAGGAGCATACGGCCGAGGGCGATCGGATCCTGTCCTGGTGGGAGGGGTACCCGTGGCTGGCGCATCGGCAGGGGTACCTTGGCGTTGGCTTCTGGGAAGCCAACGCGGCGCGCAAGGTCGCGCCGGAGGCCCGGGAACGTTACCACCTCCTGCACCGTGACGACGTGCGCACGCTGGTCGAGCGGGGCGCGCCGCGCATGGTCGTCGTTCCCGACGGCGTATGGAACGACCTGCAGGCGGGTCTCGACGCCAACTACGCACCGGCGGTGCGCTTCGGGGCGATTCAGGTGTTCGACCGGCGGAGGCAGGAATGACGCGGTGGCGGCGAAGACGATGGGCGGCGGGGGCTGCCGCTGCCATCGGGGTTGTGGCGATACTGGTGGGCGGCGCCGAAGCGGCCTTGCGCCTGCTGGCGCCGCAGGGGCAGATGGATATGTTTGCGCCTGACGCGCGGCTCGGATTTCGTTTGACGCCGAACTTCCGGGGCGAGATCTCGATCGGTTCGGAGCGCTTGCCCATAGAGGTCAACTCCTTGGGCCTGCGGAACCGGGAGATCGGTCCGCGCCGGTCGGGCGCATTGCGGTTGTTGGTCCTCGGGGACTCGTTCGTATTCGGCTACGGGGTGTCCGCCGATGCGACGCTCGCGGCCGTGCTCGAGCGGATGTTGGTGCCGCCGGAAGGCTGCACCGCAGTCGAGGTCGTGAATGGCGGCGTGCCCCGTTACGGAACCGTGCAGGAGATCGGGTTGTTCGAGGCCACTGCGGACGACGTGCGGCCGGACCTGGTGCTGCTGGGGGTCTTCGTCGGTAACGATGCGATAGATAATCTCGCCGTGGATCGGAGCGTTGGGGCCGGCGAGGCGCCGCTGGGGGCGTGGATCGAGTGGGTCCGCGTGCGGAGTCGACTGTACGCCTGGGCCCGGCGACAGCGGCATGCGGCGGCCGACCGGCGCGGAGAGCTGCAGCGGCAGGTGGTGGGTGTGCACGGAGTCGATCCTCCGGCCGAACTCACGCGGGGTCTGGGGATCACCGAGACAGCCATCGCGCGACTTGCGAAGCTTGCCGGCGGGCGGGGGATTCCTTTCGGTGTGGTTCTCATACCGTCGGCGGCGCAGGTACATCCGGAACGGTGGGCGGCGCTACTCCGCGAGTACGGCGATGCGGCCACGACCTATGACGTGCGGGAGCCCAACCGGAGACTTGCGGCGTTTGCCGCGGCTCACGGTGTGCCGCTCCTCGACCTAACGCCGGCGCTGACTGCGGCGCGCAACGAGCCGCTCTACTCCGTGTTGCATTGGACGGCGCGGGGGCATGCGGTCGCGGCTGCTGCGGTGGCGGAGTTTCTGAGCGACAGCGATCTGTTGGCGCAGGCAGGGCAGGTGGCGCGGAAATGGGAACCGCAGGATGCGGTGGCGCCGGTGTGCAGGACGGAGGCGGCGATATGACGGTGGCGGTGCGCTCGACATGGCGGCGTTGGCTGTCGGTCGGGGCGGTGTGTGCCGGGCTCGTGGTTGGGCTGGCACTGGGCGGTGAGCTCGTGGTGCGGGTGTTCTTCCCGCAGGAGCACCTGCCGCCGGGTATTTTCGTGTCGGACCCCAACCTCGGCTACCGCGTGGCTCGCAACTACGAAGGCGAACACGTCACGCGAACCTTCACGGTGCCGCTGCGGACCAACTCACTGGGGTTGCGCGACCGCGAGTATGGCCCGCCGGGCCCGGACACGCTCCGCATATATTTCCTTGGCGACTCCTTCATTTTCGGGAACCGCGTGCCATTGGAGGACACGGTCACCAAGGTGCTCGAACGGCAACTCGCCGGCCGACTCGGTTCGCGAACCGTTGAGGTGGTGAACGGCGGTATGCCGGGATATTCGACAGTGCAGGAACTGAAGTTCTTCGAAGAGACCGTCGACCGACTCCAACCCGGGGTGGTCCTGCTCGCACTCTGTATCGGGAACGACATCTGGGACAACCTCCTTTACGTAGAACGGAACGTAATCGACGGTGGGGGAGGGTCATGGCGCGGCGGCGGTGGTGGGTGGCGTGCCCGACTCACGCTGCTGCTCAAGCACAGCGATTTCTACTTGTTGATTCGCCGAACCTTTAACGCGATCTTCCGCGGTTCCGAGGTGGAAGTGCGTCACCAGGACCGCCCGGCGGCGAGGATTCCCGACGGTCTGCGCCTGACCGAGCAGGCGGTACTCGATATGGCCAGGGGCGCTTGGCGCCGCGGCGCGCAATTCGCGGTTCTGCTCATTCCGGTGCAGGACCGCATAATAGCCCTGGACACTCAGCGCGACTTGAATGACCGCTTCCGCACCTTTGCCGAGCAACACGACATTCCGGTGTACGACTTGCGAGACCACATGCCCGCCGAAGGGGAGAGCGAACTCTACTACACGGTGCACTGGACCCCACGCGGTCACGCCGTCGTTGCCGATGCGGTAGAGGGCTTCCTGGCGCGAAACCGGTTCCTGGACGGGGGGGCCGCGGCAGCGCCATGAGTACCGGTACGACGGCGGCCGCGGGTCGAGCGCCGCTTCGGGTCGGTCTGGTGATCGGCCAGCTATCGATCGGTGGCGCCGAGGGGCAACTGCGGGAACTGGTGCGAGGCCTCAAGGGCCGCGTCGAGACTGTGGTTTATTGCCTCCATGAATCGGCGGGAACGCTCGTGGGAGATCTTCAGGCTCTCGACGTTCCAGTGCGGGTAATCGGGGGGCGCTCTGTCGATCGTGCCCGTCGTCTTGGCCTGGCAGTGCATGGCGACGGTATTGATGTTCTTCACTCATGGCTCTTCATTGCCAACGGTTACGCCTTCGCGTCGCGGTTCTTCGGAGTGCGAAAGCGGGGCCACCTCCCCCTGATTACGTCGGCGCGGAACTGCAAGATGCAAGGCGCCGCCAGTCGCTTCGTGAACGCCGTCGCGTTCCGGGGCAGTGCGGCCATCGTCGTCAACTCGCAGGATGTTGCCGAGTACATCGTTCGGTACTACCGGGCGCCGCGGGCGCGCATCCGGGTGATTCGCAACGGTATCGATACAGTTAGGTTCCATCCGCCCGCGGCTGTGCGCAACGGCAGCGGTCCGATCGTGACGGTGGGTCGACTGGTGGTGCAGAAGGACCATGCGTTGTTTCTGCGCGCGGCGGCGCGGTTGGTGGCGGTACGCCCCACGGCGCAGTTCGTTATCGTCGGCGAGGGTCCGTTGCGCCACGACCTTGAAGAGCAAGTGCGGGCGCTGGGATTGGGCGGTCATGTCAGGCTTCTTGGCGAACGGCGCGATGTTGAGGAAGTGCTGCGGTCGGCATCGCTGTTCTGGTTGACGTCGCGATGGGAGGGGATGCCGAACGTGGTGCTCGAGGCCATGGCAACCGGGGTGCCGCCCGTCGTTACCGACGTGGGAGGAACCCGCGAGCTCGTGCGGCCGGGGGTTGAAGGCTTCATTGTGGCACCCGGGGATGTCGATGGCCTGGTGGAGCACTCGCGAACGCTGCTTGAGAGCAGGGAGGTCTGGCAGCGTTGCAGTGCCGCCGCAAGGGCGCGTGCGGCTGAGTTCTCGGTGCCGCGCATGGCGGGCCAATTGGCGGCTCTATACGGGGACGTGGCTCGGAGGGATGGATGACGGCAACGTTGCCGCTGGTTTCGGTGATTATCCCGATGCGCAACGAGTCGAATCACATTCGGCCGTGCCTCGACTCGGTTCTGGCGCAGGACTATCCGGCGG
Organism: Candidatus Binatia bacterium; assembly: GCA_023150935.1. NCBI lineage: Bacteria > Candidatus Binatota > Binatia (SeqCode) > Binatia bacterium. The sequence goes on from JAKLJW010000019.1 coordinate 81,440, forward strand.
ATCGTTTCGAAGTGCTCGTCGTCGACGGCGATTCGGACGACGACTCCCTGGCCGTGCTGGCGACTTATGGGACACGCCTGCGCGTGTTGCACAACCGGCACCGTATTGTGCCGGCGGCGATGAATATCGGCATCCGGGCCGCGCGTGGCGAGGTGATCGCGCGGGTTGACGGACACACGGTTCTGGCGCCGTCGTATCTGGGAATGGGTGTCGATGCGCTGCGACGTACCGGGGCGGATAACGTCGGTGGAGCGATGCAGCCCGTCGGGGGCGGCGCTATGGGCGATGCGATCGCGTTCGCGATGAACTCGCGTTTCGGGATTGGCGCTTACTTCCACTTCGGTACCGCCGAGTGCGAGACCGACACGGTCTACATGGGGATGTGGCCACGCCGTGCGTTCGAGCGCATCGGCTTATTCGATCCGGAGCTGGTAAGAAACCAGGACGACGAGCTCAACTACCGGTTGCGCAAACTCGGGGGGCGGATCGTTCTGGTGCCGACGATGCAGTCTCGATACCAGAACCGGCAAGACCTGCGCGCCCTCGTGAAGCAATTCTTTCAGTACGGCCTCTGGAAGATCAGGGTGTTGCAGAAGCATCCGCGGCAGATGAGCTGGCGACACTTCGTGCCCCCGGCCTTTGTGCTCGCGGTAGGGGTTGCCCTGATCGCCGCACTTACGGTGCGTGGTGGGGGTTGGTTCCTGGCGGCGGTCGTGGGCGCATACGGGGCGGCCCTGGCGGTGGCCGCCGCGACCGTCGCCAGTCGGCAAGGCTGGCGCCACTATGGGCGAGTTCTGATCGCCTTTGCGGCCATGCACTTGAGTTGGGGGGCGGGATTTGTGTGGGGGGCAATGCGCTTCGCGCGGCGATGGTGGGGCGAGGAGCCGCCGCCTCCGGTTCTGAGGCCGGAGCCGGCAGCTGCCGTCGCGGAGCGTTCGTAACGATCCGTGCGGGTCGATCCAATCTCGGTCGAGGAGCAACACATGAGGACACGTGAGAAACTGACACTCGAGGAGAAGTTCGCGCTGGCTTTGGCCTTGATTAAGCGCGATCAAACGCTCGAGGAAATCCGCTTGCAGTATCGCGTCAGCCATACGACTGCGTACAAGATCCGCAACGCCTTTCTTGAAGGGGGCCGCGCGGCCCTGAGCGGCGATCGGCGCGGCGCCGCGGGGATTACCCTGGAAGCCAGGGTGCGGGCCATCGAGGCCAGGCTCGAGCGGACGGGACGAACCGAATGGGGTTTGGACGGCGGCGTAGGGGCTGCCGCCTCGCGGGGAAACGGTGCCGGCAGCCACGCCCGCGGGCGCGATCCGGACGATGGCGACGGGGCCGAGCAGTGAGCGGGAAACAGGGGTGGTTAGACTCCCCACGAGACTCGAGCGCGGAAGCGGCCGGGCGACAACCTGAATAAGACGAAGGAGCGCATATGTATCTGGTTACCGGCGGGGCGGGGTTCATCGGATCGAATATCGCGGAGACTCTGGTCCGTCGCGGCGAGCGAGTACGGATCTTCGACGATTTCTCCACGGGATCGTGGGAAAACCTGCGCGGGTTCGATAAGGACGTCGAAGTCGTCGAAGGCGATCTGCGCGACGGCGCCGCGGTGCGGCGCGCCGTCGCCGGTGTCTCGTACGTCATCCATCAGGCGGCGCTGCGATCGGTGCCGCGGTCGGTTGACGACCCGCTGAGTTCCGACGCCGTCAATACGCACGGTACGCTGGAACTCCTCGTGGCAGCGCGGGCCGCCGGAGTCAAGCGGCTCGTCTATGCGTCGTCGTCCTCGGTGTATGGGGACACGGCAAATCTGCCCAAGCTCGAGGACCAGACCCCGGCGCCCATCTCTCCGTACGCCGTATCGAAGCTGGCGGCGGAACACTACTGCCGTATGTTCAGCCGGTTGTACGGCCTGGAGACGGTCAGCCTGCGCTATTTTAACGTGTTTGGCCCGCGGCAGAGCCCGGAGTCGAAATACGCGGCCGTGGTGCCGTTGTTCATTCGGGCCGTCTTGGACGGTGAGCCGATGACGATTCACGGGGACGGCGAGCAGTCGCGGGATTTCACTTACATCGACAACGTCGTCACCGCGAACTTGCTCGCCTGCACGGTCCCGGGAGTCGGGGGCGAGGTCTTCAACATCGCCTGCAACAGTCGACACTCGGTGCTGGAGATCGCCCATACTGTCGCACGCCTCCTTGGCCGTGCGCCGGTGATAAAGCACGAGCCGGCCCGCGCGGGCGATGTCCGACACACGCAGGCGTCGATCGAGAAGGCGGAGCGCATGTTGAAGTACCGGCCGGAGATCGGCTTCGAGGAAGGCATGCGGCGGACGGTGGATGCCCTGCGCGTCGCGCTCGGTAGATGATGCCGAGAGGTAGGAAATGAGTAGTGCGGGCAGCGCCGCGTGAAGTAAGCAAAGCCTTCCTGGCGGACTACGGCTCCAAGAACGACGGCCGACGGACCTCGCTCATAGCTCGTTGCCGTTACGTGTCGCCGGCGGCGGTGCCGCGCACGCCAATGAGACGCATCAAACGGCGGGTCTCGAAGCCGAGTTCCGATTCCGAGAACTTCTCCTGCCAGGCCGTGGCTTTCTCTCGCTCGACCCGATCGTGATGGTGGAAGTTCGGGTCGCCCAGGTCGGGGTGCATTTTGCGCCGGCGGTGGTCCTTCGCATCCAGCATGGTGGGCTCGAATTCGAGGCCGATGCCGGCGCACAGCGGTCGGAGGACGGCCTCGGGGTCGGCGACCAGATCCTCGAAGTGTACGGTGAGCTTCTGACTGTCCGGGACGCCGGCGAGAAACGTGTGGATGTTGGTCTGCTGCAGGAGCCACTTCGTCTCCCGCAACCGTGCCAGCGTTCCCATACCTGACTTGCCGGCGCCGGTGAGGGTACGCAGGCCGGCGCGCAGGCGCCCTTTCAAACCGCGCGGTTGCTTGATCCGCACGTGCGACTCGATGATCGCCAACGGGTGGCGGATCAGCCACACGTAATACGGCGTCAGCGCCAGCGATCGCTGTAGCGTCTCCAGACTGTTGGCGTACGCGGGGGTCTTGTCGATCAGCACACCGCCTGACGGCAGGGCGCTCAGCAGCCAGCGGTATACGTCCACCGCCGACCGACCACGACACGCCGCGTCGATCTCCGACGCGGAAAGCGTCCGTCCGGCAATCGCGAAAAACTCGACCAGACTCTCGATGGCGGGGGGCTTCAGGCGCCGCCAAGTGTCGTAGTCCGGGTACCGCATCAGGAAGATCTCGGAAGGCGATACCACCGCGCGGTGGCGTCCGAGCATGACGCGCAGGAGCGTCGAGCCGGAGCGTTCCGAACTCAGGATCAGCACGAGACGAGTAGTGGGAGTCGTCGAAGCGGGAGCGGACACGAGAGCATTCCTTTTCTTGCGAAGCTACCAGTGGCGGCAACGACGGGCAAGGAAAGAGCCCGCGGTGCCTGCCCTGCCCCTAAATTGACTTCCCGGCACCCCGCGTCTAAACAACCCCGGCTACGAAGGGGCTGACCTTGAGCATTCTCGTCGATAAGGACACACGCGTCGTCACCCAGGGGATCACCGGATCTACCGGACAGTTCCACACGCGTGCGTGCCGCGACTACGGTACGCAGATGGTTGCGGGTGTGACTCCGGGCAAGGGTGGAACTGACTTCGAGGGCATTCCGATCTTCGATACGGTCGAGCAGGCCGTGAAGCGAACGGGGGCCAATGCTTCGGTGATCTACGTGCCGCCGGCTTTCGCCGCCGACGCGATCATGGAAGCCGCCGACGCCGGCATTGCGCTCGTTGTCTGCATCACCGAAGGTATTCCGGTCCTCGATATGGTTCGAGTCAAGCGCTACCTGCAGGGGCGAGCGAGCCGACTGGTCGGTCCGAACTGTCCGGGCGTAATCACGCCGGGCGAGTCCAAGATCGGCATCATGCCCGGTTACATTCACAAGCCCGGGACGATCGGTGTTGTATCCCGGAGTGGGACGCTGACTTACGAAGCGGTGCACCAGCTAACCCAGCTTGGCCTCGGTCAATCGAGTTGCGTCGGTATCGGTGGCGATCCGGTCGGAGGCATGGGCTTTGTGGATGTGCTGGCGCTGTTCCAGGCCGATCCGGCCACCGAGGGTGTCATTCTCATCGGCGAGATCGGGGGTTCCGCCGAGGAGGCGGCGGCGGAGTTCGTGCGCACCGAGATGACGAAGCCGGTGGTGGCCTTCGTCGCCGGTCAGAGCGCGCCGGCCGGCAAACGAATGGGACACGCCGGGGCAATAATCGCCGGCGGTCGCGGCACTGCCGCAGACAAGATCAAGGCGTTTACGGCGGCCGGGATCAGGGTGGCGAAAAGCCCGGCTGATCTGGGCAGTACGATGGCAAGCGCACTGGCGGAGGCAAAGCGATGATCGAGCGGACACTGTGCATGGTGAAACCCGACGCCGTGAGGAAAGGCGCCATCGGAGAGATCCTGCGGCGCATCGAAGCCGCAGGGCTACGTATCGCGGCGGCCAAAATGCTGCACATTAGCCAGAATACCGCCGGCCGCTTCTACGTTGTGCACAAAGATAAGGGTTTCTTCGGCAGCCTGACGCAGTTCATGTCGTCCGGTCCGGTGCTGACGGCGGTTCTGGAGGGCGACAACGCGATTGCGAAGTGGCGCGAGTTGATGGGAGCTACCGACCCGGCCAAGGCCGCTGCGGGCACCATCCGTCGTGACTTTGCTTCGAACGTCGAGCAGAATGCTGTGCATGGGTCCGACGCTCCCGACACCGCACGCTGGGAGATCGCCTTCTTCTTCGCTCAGGCCGACATTTTCGACGCCTGAGGCGGCGGCGCCACTGCTACCGGCGACTCTGAGCGCCTGGCTTACCGACCGGGGCGAGCCGGCGTTTCGTGCCACCCAGGTCCTCGCCGCGGTCTACCGTCGCGCAGTCCAAGACTTCGCTGCGATCCGCGAAATCCCCGCTCCTCTGCGCGCAGCCCTGGCGGCCCAGTTCCTCCCCCCTCGTTTGGCACCGGCAGTCGTGGCCCACGCGGCCGACGACACGCGCAAACTGCTCTTCAAGCTTGGCGCCGACGCGTCCGTCGAAGCTGTACTCATCCCGGACCCGCCTCGGCTCACGTTATGCATTTCCTCGCAGGCAGGCTGCGCCATGGGTTGCAGGTTCTGCGCGACGGCCCGGCTCGGCCTGCGCCGTAATCTCGGCCCTACCGGGATCGTCGGCCAGGTGCTCGGGGCCCGGGAACTGTTGCGGCCGGGTGAGCGCATCTCCAACCTCGTGTTCATGGGCATGGGGGAGCCGCTCGCCAACTACGACGCGGTCGTCGAGGCGATCCGCATTCTCATGGCCGATTGGGGACTCGGCCTGTCGGGCCGCCGCATCACCGTGTCGACCGTCGGTCTGGTGCCGGCCCTGCAGCGCCTGGTGCGGGAGACCCCGGTCCAGGTAGCGATATCGTTGAGTGCCACCACCGACGAGCAGCGGGAACATCTCATGCCGGTGAACCGACGCTATCCGCTGCGCGTGCTGTTCGACGCCTGCCGGACACTGCCCATCGCCCAGCGGCGTCGCATCACCTTCGAGTACGTCATGCTCGACGGCGTCAACGACAGTATGGACGATGTGCGGCGTCTGGTGAGTCTGTTGCACGGGATCCGGGCCAAAGTGAACTTGATCCCGTTTAACCCATTTTCGGGCGCCGGGTTTGCGGGCTCGCCGCGCCCGACGATCGCACGCTTTCAGGCGGCGCTTCTGAGTCGTGGCGTACACGCCACCGTGCGGGAGAGCCGCGGTCGGGACATACAGGCGGCTTGTGGGCAACTGGCGCTCGCGAGTGCGGGTTGAGTTTTCGTTACCCACCGATTAGACGGGTGGCGGCGAGTGTGTCGGGATTGCCGGGCGCGCCAGTGGCGGCGGCTTTCCGGCGGCGCTCAATCCGCACGACGAGGTAAGCAGCGTGAGCACGATCGGAGTGATTGGTGGCAGTGGCCTGTATGAAATGCCGGGTCTGCATGTCGTCGACCGAGTATCGGTGTCGACGCCGTTCGGCGCGCCGTCCGACGATCTCGTGTGCGGGACGCTCAACGGCCAGCGGCTCGTGTTCCTGCCCCGGCACGGAGTCGGGCATCGCAAGTTGCCGACGGAGGTGAATTACCGCGCCAATATCTTCGCGATGAAGCAGCTCGGGGTCGAATGGCTCATCGGCGTCGCCTCGGTCGGGAGTCTGCGCGAAGAGATCGCACCGGGGCATTTCGTCGTGCCCGACCAGATGATCGACCGCACCGTGCACCGGCCCGCGACGTTCTTCGGTAACGGTATTGTGGTCCACGTCGGACTGTCGCAGCCGGTCTGCCCGGTGCTGACCGCCGCGCTGGCCGAGGCATCCGGACGGGTGGGCATGACCGTGCACGATCGCGGGACGTACATCTGCATGGAGGGGCCGCAGTTCTCGACTCGCGCGGAGTCTTTGCTTTACCGGCAGTGGGGTGCAGACATCATCGGCATGACGGCCATGCAGGAAGCGCGACTGGCCCGCGAGGCGGAGATGTGTTTTGCTGTTCTCGCGCTGGCGACCGACTACGACTGCTGGCGCGAGGAGACTGCGGCGGTGGCCATTGGCGACGTGCTGCGGATCCTGAAGGAGAACGTCGCCAACGCGCAGCGCACGATTGGCGAAGTGGCGCCGCGCCTCACCGCCTCGCGAACCTGCGGCTGCGTCTCGGCGTTGGCGCACGCGATCATCACCGAACGGAGCCGCATTCCTGCCGAAATTGTGCGCGATCTCGCGCCGTTGATCGGTAAGTACGTGGCCTGAGACACCCGGGAGCGGATTGCGGGTGCCGCCGCTTCTTGGCGGGCGAGCCCGAGCCTGTCCGCCGCAACGAGGAGAGAGTCGTGAGCATTCTCATAGTAGGATCGGTGTTCTTCGACGATATAGAGACGCCGCATGGAAAGGCAGAGCGCCAGCTTGGCGGCGCCGCAACCTATTTCGCCGTCGGTGCCAGTTTCTTCGCGCCGGTGCGCATGGTGGCGGCAATTGGCGACGATTTCCCCGCGGCGGAGATAGAAGATCTCTCCCGACGCGGGGTGGACGTCTCCGGTTTGCAGCGCCGTCCGGGGCGGACCGGCTCGTGGTCGGGCCGCTATCACGAAGATATGAACCGGCGCGACACACTCGACTTGCAGCTCAACGTGTTTGCCGATTTCGAGCCGCACCTGCCCGCGTCGCATCGAGAAACGCAGTACGTGTTCCTCGGGAATATAGCCCCGAGGCTGCAGCGGCTTGTGCTCGAGCAACTCGCCGCGCCCGGGGTGGTCGGCTGCGACACGATGAACCACTGGATCTCCGAGGCACGCCCCGACCTCGAGCAGCTTCTGAGCAAGGTAGGGTTTCTGGTCATCAATGACGAGGAGGCGCGGCTGCTCAGTGGGGAGCAGAACATCGTCCGGGCGGCGCGGCGTCTGCTGGCAATGGGCCCGGAGCGGGTGCTGATCAAGCGGGGCGAGTACGGGGTGATTCAGTTCTCGGCCAATTCGGTGTTCGCCGTGCCGGCGTTTCCCCTCGAGCAGGTGTTCGATCCCACCGGAGCCGGGGATACCTTTGCCGGCGGGTTCATGGGTGAGCTGGCACGCTCGGGCGACAGCTCCGAAGGTGGCGTGCGGCGGGCCATCGTGTATGGGAGCGTCCTGGCATCCTTCGTCGTGGAGGACTTCGGGCTGCAGCGGCTGCGAAGCCTGACGATCGAAGACATCGAGCACCGGTATCGGCAGTTCGTGAGCCTCACGGACATCGATGGGCGTTAGGCGGTTGTCTCGTTGACTTGGCTCCGAGCGGCCGTTATAGGCTGCGGTGTTTGTGTTCCGGAGCACTCGAGGGTCTGCGTCGGCCAGCGCCAGCAGGCCCTTTTTTGTACCGGGACGTGAAGAGCAACTGAAAGCGGGACCGCAATGGCACGGATCCTAATAACCGGTGGGGCGGGCTTCATCGGTTCGCACCTCGCCGATCGCCTGCTGTCGGACGGTCACACGGTCGTTGCCCTCGACAATCTCTTCACGGGGCATCCGCGCAACATCAGCCATCTCGCCGGCCACGAGCGTTTCAGCTTTATCAAACACGACGTTACCGAATACATCTACGTCGACGGCCGGCTCGATGCGATTCTCCACCTCGCATCGTTGCCGAGCCCCGTGGACTATCTGCGGGAGCCGATCAAGACGCTGAAAGTCGGGGCGCTCGGGACGCACAAGGCGCTGGGGCTGGCGCGAGCGCACAAGGCCAGGTTCCTGCTGGCGTCCACCTCGGAGGTTTACGGCGACCCGCAGGTGCACCCGCAGCCCGAGTCCTACTGGGGCAACGTCAACCCGATCGGCCCACGGGGCGTGTACGACGAATCGAAGCGCTTTGCGGAAGCGATGACGATGGCGTACCACCGTTATCACGGGATCGACACGAGGATCTGTCGGATCTTCAATACCTACGGCCCGCGCATGCGTGCCGACGACGGCCGCGTGGTCACCAACTTCATTGCCCAGGCGCTGCGCGGCGAGGCGTTGACCGTATATGACGACGGGGCGCGCACGCGCAGCTTCTGTTACGTGAGCGACCTGGTCGAGGGTCTGGTGCGCCTGCTCTGGTCGGACGAGGTGGAGCCCGTCAATCTCGGGAACCCTCGCGAGATGACCGTACTCGAGTTCGCCCGCACGGTGCAGCGACTGACCGGAACCGCCGCCGCGGTGACGTTCGTGACGCCCCGCGACGAGCGCACCAAGGACGATCCCAACACGCGGCAACCGGACATTGCGCGCGCCCGGGCCGTATTGGGTTGGGAGCCTACGGTCTCTCTCGAAACCGGACTGGAACGGACGATCGAGTATTTCCGGCGGTTGTTCGCTGCGGAGGCCGAATGAAGATCCTGGTGACCGGTGGGGCGGGCTTCATCGGCTCGCACCTGGTGGATGCCTTTGTCAACGAGGGCCACGAGGTGACAATCATCGACGATCTCTCCTCTGGACGGAAGGAGAACGTGAATTCACGCGCCCGCTTTCACCAGGTTGACGTGCAGGGGCCGGAGGTCGCGGAAATCCTGGCCAGAGAACGTCCGGAGGTCCTCTGTCACCATGCGGCGCAGATGGACGTGCGCCGGTCGGTTGCGGATCCGATTTTCGATGCCCGGGTCAACCTGGTCGGTTTGCTGAACCTCATGGAGCAGGGCCGCCGGCACGGGTTGCGGCGCGTCCTGTTCGCCTCCACGGGGGGCGCGATCTACGGCGAACAGGACGTCTTCCCGGCGCCCGAGACGCACCCCACCGCGCCGCTCAGTCCTTACGGCGTGGCGAAGCTGGCGAGCGAGCGGTACCTGTACTTCTACGCCCAGTCGTACGGCATTTCCTACGCGGCGCTGCGCTATGCCAACGTCTACGGTCCGCGCCAGAATCCACACGGCGAGGCCGGTGTCGTGGCGATCTTCACGGAGAAGCTGCTGCACGGCGAAGCGCCGGTGATCAACGGCGACGGCAAGCAGACGCGCGACTACGTGTTCGTCGGCGATCTGGTGCGTGCCAACGTCGCTGCCCTGACGGCTGGATTCGCCGGTGCGGTCAACCTCGGTACGGGCCGGGAGACGGACGTCAACGAGCTTTATGGCTTGATTTGCCGCGAGTGCGGGGTCGACGCGCCCGCGCGGCACGGTCCGGGCAAGCCCGGGGAGCAACGCCGCAGCGTCATCGACAACCGTCTCGCCGCGGAAGTCCTCGGTTGGCGCCCGGAAGTGGACCTGGCCGAGGGATTGCGGGAGACGGTAGCCTTCTTCCGGGCGCGCTTGCGCCCGCTGGCATAGGAGGGTGCGCCGGCGCGCATGGATACCTCGCGCATCCGTAACTTCTCGATCATCGCCCATATCGACCACGGCAAGTCGACTCTGGCAGACCGACTGCTCGAGCACACCGGGACGGTGAGCGGCCGGCAGAAGACCGCACAGATTCTCGACAGTATGGATCTCGAGCGCGAGCGCGGCATCACCATCAAGGCGAGTGCCGTGCGGCTGCGTTATCGGGCGAGCGACGGCGAGGAGTACGTGCTGAACCTCATCGATACGCCCGGGCACGTCGACTTCACATACGAGGTTTCGCGCAGTCTGGCAGCGTGCGAGGGGGCACTGCTGGTCGTCGATGCCGTGCAGGGTGTGGAGGCCCAAACCGTGGCCAACGCGTACCTCGCTCTCGACAACGACCTCGAGATTCTGCCGGTGCTCAACAAGATCGACCTCCCCGGGGCCGACCCGGAGCGCGTCAAGAGCGAGATTGAGGACATCATCGGTCTCGACACGAGCGCTGCGGTGCTTGCCAGTGCCAAGGAAGGCACCGGGACGGAAGATGTTCTCGAGGGTATTGTGCACCGGTTTCCACCCCCAAAGGGCGACGCCCGGATGCCGCTGCGGGCACTCATTTTCGATAGCTGGTTCGATCCCTACCAGGGAGTCGTCGTAGTCGTGCGCGTATTCGACGGCGTCGTGCGCAAGGGAAGCCGGATAGTGCTGATGTCGAGCGGCAAGTCGTACGAGGTGCTGCGCGTCGGCGTATTCGGTCCGCGCTTGCAGGAAATCGACGCCCTCGGACCGGGCGAGGTCGGCTGCCTGATGGCCGGCATCAAGGAAGTGCACGAGACCAAGATCGGCGACACGGTCACCGATACCGCGATGCCGGCCGCGGCGCCACTGTCGGGCTTCAAGGCGGTTAAGCCGATGGTGTTCAGCGGCCTGTACCCGGCGGACACGAATCAATACGGCCCGCTGCGCGATGCCGTCGAGAAGCTGCGGCTGAACGATTCGTCGTTTACCTACGAGCCGGAGAACTCGATCGCTCTGGGGTTCGGTTTCCGCTGCGGGTTCCTCGGGCTGCTGCACATGGAGATCATTCGCGAGCGGCTCGAACGCGAGTTCGGCCTGAACCTGATTACGACGGCGCCTACCGTGGCGTATCGCGTGACGACGCTGGATGGTCAGACGCTGATGGTCGACAGTCCGGCCAAGCTGCCGGAACCGCAACACGTGGCGTCGATCGAGGAGCCTTTCATTCTGGCCACCGTACACCTGCCCGAGACTTACCTCGGCGGGGTGCTCAAGCTCTGCGAAGAGAAGCGCGGCCGTCAACGCGAGTTGAAATACCTGGGGCGCGGGCGAATCATGGTGACATACGAATTGCCGCTCAACGAGGTCGTCCTCGACTTCTACGACCGGCTGAAGTCTGTCAGTAAGGGCTATGCGTCGCTCGATTACGACTTCCTCGACCTGCGCACGTCGGATCTGGTCAAACTCGACATACGTATCAACGGCGAGCCGGTGGATGCGCTTTCGCTCATCGTGCATCGGGATCGCGCCTATCATCGCGGTCGCGAACTGGCCGAGAAGATGAAGGAGTTGATCCCGCGCCAGATGTTCGAGGTCGCCATTCAGGCCTCGATCGGGAACAAGGTGATCGCGCGGGAAACCGTGAAGGCGATGCGCAAGAACGTTACGGCGAAGTGTTACGGTGGCGACATCACGCGCAAGCGAAAGCTGCTGGAGAAGCAGAAAGAGGGCAAGCGCCGGATGAAGCAGGTCGGCCGCGTCGAGATTCCACAGGAGGCCTTCCTGGCGGTGCTCAAGGTGGAGGCGTAGGCGGTGGTCCGACCGCGGGGCGAAGGGGCGAGGAGAAATCCGATGCGGCAACTCGGCGTAGTGGTATTGATCGTTGCGTTTGGCAGTGCGGTACAGGCGCAGTCGGTGTTTCGGCAGGCTCTGCGGACGACGCTGGGAGGCTCGACGGGCGACTACGTGGCGGCGATTATTGTGGCCGATTTCGGCCGGCCTGGGGGTGGGCTACCGGACGGTGAACTCGATGTCCTCACGCTCAACCGCAACCAGCAAGCGCCGGCACTTTTCGGGAAAGGAAACGGCACCTTTGCGACCGGACCGAACACGAACATCGGGGTCGTGCCTTCGGCCTTTGCGATCGGGGACTTCACCAACGACGGCTTCCTCGATCTCGTTGTTGCCAACCAGTCGCAAGGTACGGTGACTATTCAACCGGGCTCGGCGCAAGGACCGCCGTGGGGAGCGCCCGGGTTAGCGGCCGCTGCCGGCAATGTGCCGGTCGGGCTGCTTCCGGCTGACGTTAACCGCGATGGCAACCTGGATATCGTTGTCGTCGACGAAGGAATAGGCGGCCAGGGGGCGATCGCCGTGCTTCTGGGTGACGGTGCTGGAACGCTGCTCCCCGGCGGTTCGTTTGTCACGGGCAGCTTCAGTGCTGCCGGGGTGATCGGTAACTTCGATAGCGACCTTTTCCCCGACGTCGCCGTCGTCAATGCCGGAGGCAACTCGGTGACGATCCTCCGCAACGACGGTTTGGGAGGTTTCACGACCTCGCAGACCAAAGCCGTCGGGGCCGGGCCAACCAGTATCGCGGCGGGTCTGCTCGACGGCGACGACCGTCTCGACCTGGTCGTCGCCAACGGCGACAGCGATGGCGTGGCCGTACTGATCGGACGGGGTGGTGCCCTATTCGAGGATGCGGTTACGTACGCGTCCGGTAGCGATGGGAGTGCGCCGGTGAGCGTCGGCCTTGGCGATGTGAACGGCGATGGTCGGTTGGACGTGCTGGCCGCGAATTGGTTCAGTTTCGATCTCATGGTGCTCCTCGGTGACGGGCAAGGTGGGTTAGGGCGACCCAGGGCCTTTGTGAGCGATGAGCAACCTCTTGCAGCCGGTATCGGCGACATCAATCATGACGGTCTTGCCGATGCAGTTACGGTGAACGATGCCGGCCGGCCGACCGTGGTCGTGCTCCTCGCGATGCCGGATGGCGGCGGCGCGATGGCTGCCGTTGAAGACGTTCTCACACTGCAGAATCCGCAGGCTGTGGTTTCCGGCGATGTCGACGACAACGGCGTGTCCGACCTGATTGTCGCTCCGAGCGCCGGCGTGACCGCCGCGGTGCAGGTGATGCTCGCCGGGCCGGGTGGGGGGTTCATCGAACCGTTGGAATTGAGTCTACCCGGCGGTTCTGCGGCCGTCGCACACGGTGACTTTGACGGCAACGGCAGCCTGGACATCGCGGTTGCCAACAACGACGTCAACCGCGTCTCGGTGTTTTTGAGCGCGGGCATCGCTCGGTTCTCTCCGGCCGTGTATACCGAAATAGAGGGGGCGGCCGCGGCTATGGTCGTCGGCGACTGGAACCGGGACGGTCGTTCTGATCTTGCGGTGGTCAGGCAGGTGCAGGAGGACAACGGGGCGGTCGACATCTTGCTGGCGAGCAGCGGTGGGGCGTTCGCTCCCGCGGCGCCGCTGACGACCGGCCCGTCTCCGACCGGAATCGACAGCGGCGACTTCAACAACGACGGCCGCCTCGATCTCGTAGTCGCCAATCAGGGTGAGGCGAGTATGTCGGTGTGGTTGGGTGCAGGGGATGGCAGCTTTGCGGCGCCGGCGACGGTTGCGGTGACCGATGGGCCGCCACGAGCCGTGGTGGTTGGTCGCTTCGATGAGGATGGCTTTGACGACCTCGCCGCGTTGGTGAAGTTACCGCCGTCGCAGTTGCGCCTGTTCCATGGCGACGGGCTGGGCAACTTCTCGATGGGGCAGTCGAAGGGACTGTCGGGGGTCGGCGCGGCACTGGCGGCCCGGGATCTCACCGGAGATAAGATCGCCGACGTGATCGTAGCCGATCAGGTCGACAACCTCGCGCGGGTGTTTGTCGTGCCGGCAAACCGCGGGGCATTGCGGGATGTACAGGACTTTCCGGTAAGTCGCGGTCCCATGGCTGCTGCTACCGGTGACGTAGACGGCGACGGCCGGTACGACGGAGTCGTTGCAAACAAACTCGTGGCCAGCGCCTCGGTGCTCACGAACATACGGGCGGCGCCGGTACTGCGCGGCGACGGTAACACCGACGGCAGGGTGACCGTTGCCGACGTTGTTGCGGTCTTCCGCGAGGTACCCGAAAATCCGACCGGACGGGTCGAGGTGATCGGCGGCGGCGCATACCAGCCGGGGGCAGGTGTCGACGCCAATGGCGACGGACTGGTAACGGCGCAGGATACCTCGGGGACGATTGCGTGGATGTTCGGTTCGTTCTGACGGAGCTGATATGGCGACGGAAGCGCAACTGCAAGCCGAATTGACGGCGGCCATGAAGGCCCGGGAGATGGAGAAGGTCTACGTCCTCCGTGGACTGATCACTGCCATCAAGAATTCAAAAGTCGAGAAACAGGTCGCCGAGCTCGCCGAGCCAGATATTGCGGCGCTGGTGCGGAAGGAAATCTCGAAGCGTACGGAGGCCGCGGAGTTCGCACGTAAGGCCAGTCGGGAGGAGATGGCAGCGCAAAACGATCGCGAGCGCGCGCTGCTCGAGGTCTATCTGCCGCAGCAGCTCTCGGCGGGGGCACTGGAGGAGGCGATCCGCGCGCTCGCTCAGGAGCTGGGGTCGACGCAGATCGGACCGTTGATGGCGAAGTTGCGCGAACGTTACGCGGGGCAGTTCGACGGCAAACTGGCCAGCGAGTTGATCCGTAAACTGAACTAATGAAGCCTCTTCACGGAATCGAGTGGGTGACTTTTGACCATTTCGCGCGTGGAAGACGGGGCGGGGGCGGCGCGGGCCGGT